>NZ_JAGPXZ010000218.1:0-8198 GCF_018070305.1 Micromonospora sp. M51
CCCATCGACCCCTTCCAGTGAGCATGAAGATTCTGCCATGACACGCCGGGCGAGGTGGCAATAACTTGATGATCAACCCGCACGGGGGTTAGGGGGTTGGCCAGGTGTGGACGGGTTGGTTGGTGCGCTGGAGTTCGGCGTAGCGCTGGACCATGTGGTGCAGGGCAGCTGTCCGGTCCATGCCATGGTGCCGTTCCGCCGCCCAGACCGCCTCGGTCTGCCAGACGGCGCCGTTGCGGCCGGTACGGCAGCGCTGCTCGATGATGCCGAGCAGACGGTCCCGCTGCGCCGCGGCGACACCGAACCCGTCCAGGCCGGCGGCGGCGGTGGGCAGCAGCTGGTCCAGGACCAGCTTGGTGACCGGCACGTCGCCGAGCCCGGGCCAGTGCAGCACGGCGTCGAGGCCACGTCGGGCGGCGGCGTGGAAGTTCTCCTCGGCCGAGCTGAAGGTGAGTTGACTCCAGATCGGCCGGTCGGCCTCGGCCAGACCGCGTACCAGCCCGAAGTAGAAGGCCGCGTTGGCCAGCATGTCCACCACCGTCGGACCAG
The DNA here is from genome assembly GCF_018070305.1 of Micromonospora sp. M51. Classification (NCBI taxonomy): domain Bacteria; kingdom Bacillati; phylum Actinomycetota; class Actinomycetes; order Micromonosporales; family Micromonosporaceae; genus Micromonospora; species Micromonospora sp. M51. The sequence goes on from NZ_JAGPXZ010000218.1 coordinate 550, forward strand.
CCGGCAGCACCCGGTTCTCCACCCGCAGGTGCGGGCGGCCGTTCATGATGTCGTAGACCGGCCGGTTCCACCGGTAGACAGTGCCGTTGTGCAGCCGCAACTCGCCGAGCTGTGGCACACCGCCGGCGTGCAGCACCTCCACCGGGTCCTCGTCCTCGCAGATCGGCAGCAGCGGCGGGAAGTACCTGACGTTCTCCTCGAAGAGGTCGAAGATCGAGGTGATCCACCGTTCGCCGAACCACACCCGGGGTCGTACGCCCTGGGCCTTCAGTTCGTCCGGGCGCGTGTCGGTGGCCTGCTGGAACAGGGCGATCCGGGTTTCGGCCCACAGTTGGCGGCCGTACAGGAAGGGGCTGTTCGCGCCGACCGCCACCTGCACACCGGCGATGGCCTGGGACGCGTTCCAGTAGTCGGCGAAGCTGTCCGGGGCGACCTGGAGGTGGAACTGGAGGCTCGTGCAGGCGGCCTCGGGGGCGATCGAGTCGGTGTGCGTCCGCAACTGCTCGACGCCGCGAATGTCCAGTTCGATGTCCTCGCCACGGGCGCCGACGATCTGGTCGTTGAGCACGCGGTAACGCTCGTTGGTGGAGAGGTTGTCCTCGACCAGGTGCCCCTCGGTGAGGGTGGGCAGGATGCCGACCAGGACGATCTTCGCGTCGGATCTGGCGGCGCGCTCGTCGGCCCGGGAGAGGCTGCCGCGCAGGTCGTTCTCGTAGTCGGCGAAGCCGGTGCCCTCGATCAGTCGGGGTTCGGCGTTGAGTTCGAGGTTGAACTGCCCCAGTTCGGTCTGGAAGAGGGGGTCGGCGATGTCGGCGAGGATCTCCTCGTTGCGCATCGCGGGCTCGGCGGCCGAGTCGACCAGGTTGAGTTCGATCTCCAGGCCGGTCATCGGCCGGTCCGCGTCGAAGCCGAAGTCGTCGAGCATCAGGGCGAAGACGTCCAGGCACCGCCGCACCTTCTGCCGATACCGGACGCGATCATCCCGGGTGAAGGCGCCCTCTGAGACGTCCCTGCCCATGTGTCCTCCCGACGGCCGGCGCGGTCGGGATCCTGCCGTCCCGGAAGCGCTTTGTGAAGCATCCACGGTAAGAGCGCCCACCTGACCGGGGCCAGAGGCCGACGCCGGTGATCCGGCGTCGACCGGCGCGGACGCGCTCGTGGCGCCATCTGTACCCCGTCGTCGCCCTGCAGGACCCGGTGGCGGTGCGATCAACTCGTGACAATTACCACGAGCGGAGACGACGCAGGGCCCGCGCCGACGTACGGCGCGGGCCCTGCGTGCCGGATCACCCGGGAGGATGCCCCTGACCCTCCGGCGATCCCCGAGGGATCAGGCCTGACGGACGGCCTCGCCCTCGATCTCAATCTTGATCTTGCGGCTGACCAGCACGCCCCCGGTCTCCAGGGCGACGTTCCAGGTCAGGCCGAACTCCTCGCGGTCGATCTCGGTGCTCGCGGAAAAGCCGAAGATGTCCTGGCCGAACGGGCTGCGGCCGACACCCTCGAACTCCACCTCCAGCTCGACCGGACGGGTGACGTCCTTGATGGTCAGCTCACCGGTGAGCACGAACTCGCTGCCGCGACGGGACTTGACCCCGGTGCTGCGGAACTCGAGCGTCGGGAACTTGTCGGCGTCCAGGAACTCGGCGCTGCGCAGGTGCGCGTCCCGGTCGGCCTGGGTGGTGTCGACGCTGGCGGCCTGAATGGTGGCGACGACCGACGACTGCAGCGGGTCCTCGGCAACGGTGATGGTGGCGGTCGCCTCGTTGAACTCACCGCGAACCTTGCTCACCATCATGTGCCGGGCAACGAAGCCGACCCGCTTGTGCGCCACGTCGAGCGCGTAGGTGCCGGCCGCCGGGATGGTGAGGCCGTCCCAGTCGCGGGTAACCGCATCGATGCTGCTGGTCATGCTGCTGTCCTCCAGGAGATTGTTTAATAGCCCAACGACTGCGTGAGCAACTATAACCGCAACAATATTCCCCGTGTCAAGCACTGGTATGATGAACGGGTGACCAACGTCTTCGACGATCCCCGGATCACCGCCGTCGGCCTGCTCTTCGAGGCACACGCCGGGCTGTCCGCCCGGTTCACCGCCCAGCTGGAGGAGCACGGCCTCTCCGCGGTCGAGTTCGAGGTCATCACCCGACTCGCCCGCTCGCCCGGCAACCAACTACGGATGACCGACCTCGCCGCCCAGACCTCCCTGTCGACCAGCGGAGTGACCCGGGTGGTCGACCGCATGGAGCGCGACGGGCTGCTCACCCGCCGGGCCTGCCCGAACGACCGGCGCAGCTCGTACGCGGTGGTCACCGCCGCCGGGATGCAACGCCTGAACGAGACGCTGCCCGGCCACCTGCAGATAATCGAACAGTGGTTCACCGGGCAACTCGACCCCGAGGCGCTGGCGGCCCTCCTCGACGGGTTGCGACGGGTCCGCGACGCCGCGCATCCGTGCGCCACCGCCGGCAGTGACGACGTCGACCCGGAGCAGCGCGCCGACGCCGACAGCGCCGCCCGACGACAGTGAGAAGCACTGTCACCGCCATTGCACGGCGGCAGAAAGACCGGCAGAACTGACCCAGCCAAGCTGGAGAATTCGGTCCAAGCCGACTTTCTGCCATCGCATCGGTGGCAGGCTTCCTGCACCGGGGATCACCGGGGGGTGACGGCGCGGGCGATCAGCGAGGGGTAGCACCAAAGGGGGCTCTTCGCCCGCGCCACTCTCCCGTCGCGATCCTCCCGAGGACACCCGGTTCGTCGCTCCTAGCGAGTCGACCCGTCCCGGTCGGCGACCAGCGCGTAGAGCAGGCCCGACTCCTGCGGCAACAGCCGGATGCCGGTCTCCACGCAGACCCGGTCCAGTCGATCGAGCACCGTCGGGTCCGCAGTGCTCGCGGCCAGTCCCACCAGCGCCTCCACCACGTCGCGGCGATCCTGCCCCGCGTTGTCGCTGGCGGCGGCGAACCACTCGGCGGCCAACTCCCGGTCACCCCGGTGCAGCGCCAGGTTCCCCTCGATCAGCGCGCACAGCCCGGCCTCCGGCCCACCCCACCTCAGCGTCGCGTCGCCCGACCGTTGTCGCGGCACTGTCGGCCGCGCCGGCAACGACTCCACGCCCCCGGCCCGCAACTCGGCCAGCACCTCGGTCGCCTCCGCGACCCGCCCGTCCTGGGCGAGCGCCAGCCCGACGGTCCCCAGCACCCGACGGCGACGCCCGGGGTCACCCAGCTCGGACAGGGCCTCGATGGCCCGCTGGCCCCGGTCGACAGCGTCCGCGTACCAGCCCTCCAGCCGGGCGACCTCGGCACGGTTGGCCCAGCCCAGCACCCGCAGTCGCCGCTCCCCGCTCTCGACGGCGAGCCGGTCCACAGCAGCGAGCCGGCGGCGGGCCGCAGCCAGGTCGCCGGCGCGGATCTCGTGCCAGGCGAGGCTGTTCTGGGCCACCGCCAGGTCCCGGGTCCGGCCGTTGCGGGCAGCCAACCGCAGCAGCGCCTCGGCCTGCTCGCGAGCCTCCTCCTGCCTCCCCACGGAGATCAGCAGGGTGCCGAGCACGTTGCGCGCCTCCAACTCCCCGGTGACGTCGCCGGCCCGCCGGAAGGTGTCCAGCGCCGCGCGGGCCGTCGACAGCTCCTCCGCCCCCGCCCCGTGCTCGGCAGCCAGCCGGGCGGCCCCGAGAGCGGCCCAGCCCCGCAGGAGAGGGTCGGCGTCGCCGGTCCGCGGGTCCGCCAACAGCCGCCGCAGCCACTGCCGCCCGACGACATCGCGTCCGCGGAACCGCCACCAGCGGGTCAGGCAGGCCGCCAGCCGCAGTGCGGTCAACGGGTCGTCGGTGGCCGCGTGGGCCAAGGACGAGCTGATGTCACTGCTCATCTCGTCCAGCCGGTGCACCGCGTCGGGCAGCCGTGGGCCGACCAGGTCACTGGCGGTCCGTGCCACCAGGCGCGCGATGACCTCCGCGTGTCGACGCCGGATGCAGGTCAGCTCGCCCTCACCGGTCGCCTGCTCGACGGCGTAGTCACGGACCGCGTCCAGCAGCCGGAACCGGAACGACCCGGTTCCGCGTACGCTCAGCAGCCCCAGCTCGACGAAGCGGTCCAACAGCGGCACCGGGTCGATCGCCACGGTGCCGTCCCGGTCGGCCTCGTCGGCGAGCATCTCCTCGGCCAACTCCACGGACCAGCGGTTGCCGAAGACGGCCAGCTGCCGCAGCGCGGCCCGCTCGTCCGACGCCAACAGGCGGTAGCTGAACGCCACCGCGTCCCGCAGGGTGACCGCTACCGCGCCCCCCGCACCGTTGTCGGGCACGCTCGTGCGACCGGTGCGCCCCTCCGGTGCGTCCCAGCGCGGGTGGGTGGAGGCGTCGACCGGAGTGGCCAGGTCGAGCACCCGGTCGCCGTACCGGTCGAGCAGTTCGGTGAGGTCGAGGAGCCGACCCCGGGCGGCCATCAGCTCGATGGCCAACGGCAGCCCGCCCAACCGGCGCACCAACGCGGCGAGCGCCGGCAGCTCAGCGGGGGTGGGCGGCTCCCGGCGCACCTGAGCGAGCCGGGCGGTGAACAACGCGACCGCCGGCCACGATTCGAGTCCGGCGTGCTCGGCCTCCGGCGGTGGCACGTCGAGCGGCGCGACCGGCCAGACCCGCTCACCGGGCAACCCGACCGGGTGTCGCCCGGTCACCAGGACCCGCAGTGAGGGCAGTGCGCCGATCAACCGGTGCAGGGTGGCGGCCACCGGTCCCGGGGCGTGCTCCACCGCGTCCATCAGCAGCAGCGCCGGCCGTCCGGCGAGCCGGGCCACGAGTTCGGACAGGCGCGCCACACCGAGTACTGACATCGAGGCGGCGAGCACGTCCGGACCGTCCGATCCCTCGCCGACCAGCACCCCGGCGACACCGCCCGGGTGGTCGGAGGCCACCAGGTGCGCCACCGACGTCGCCAGGGCGGTCTTGCCGACGCCGGCCAGCCCGACGAGGCTCACCAGCCGGGGCCCTCGCTCGGCGGTCAGCATTGCGGCCAGCTCGGTGAGGTCGCGATCCCGGCCGATCAACGCGACCGGCGGCGGGAGCGCGACCGCCGGGCCGGCGGGTGCGGCCGACGCGGCGTTGCCGCTGACCGCGAACGTCGTCGACGCGACGTCCGGTGGGGCCGGCTCGGCACCGACGCCGCGGGCCGCGGCCAGGAACGCCGCCCGGCTGGCGCCGGTCAGCGCCAACGCCCCGGCGAGCAGCTCGACGGTGGTGCGCTGCGGCCGGATCGACCGGCCACGCTCCAGGTCACGCACCGTCCGTACGCCCACCCCGGCCCGGGACGCCAGCTCGGCCTGGGTCAGGCCGGCGGCGCGTCGATGCCCGCGGAGCAGCTCCGGCAGTGTGGTCCGCCCAGCCGGGCTCCGCGACCAGTCATGATCCGGAGTCATGGGCTCGAAGAGTACGGATCGACTCCGACCATCGGCAGTCGAACGTCGGGCTACCGACGCCCGCTCGCCGAAACCCGACAGCCGTACGGACAGCCCGTCCAGAACGACCGGCTGATCAGTTCGGCTGGACCACTCAGAGACCCAGATCCCGAGCGATGATCATGCGCTGCACCTCGCTGGTGCCTTCGCCGATCTCCAGGATCTTGGAGTCCCGCCAGAACCGGGCAACCGGGTACTCGTTCATGAAGCCGTACCCGCCGTGGATCTGGGTGGCCTCCCGGGCGTTGTCCACGGCGATCGTGCTGGCGTGCAGTTTCGCGATGGCGGCCTGCCGCTTGAACGGCTCGCCGGCCAGCATCCGCGCGGCGGCGTCGTAGTAGGCCAACCGGGCGGTGTGCGCCTTCAACTCCATGTCGGCGATCTTGAACTGGATGGCCTGGTTGGCGCCGATCGGCTGACCGAAGGCGTGCCGTTCCTTCGCGTACCTGATGGACTCGTCGACGCAGCCCTGCGCGAGACCGACGGCCAGCGCGGCGATGGCGATCCGGCCCTCGTCGAGGATCCGCAGGAACTGCGCGAACCCCCGACCCCGAGCGCCGAGCAGGTTGGCGGCCGGCACCCGACAGTCGTCGAAGGTCAGCTCGTGGGTGTCCGAGGCGGTCCACCCCACCTTGGAGTAGCCGGGGGCCACGGTGAACCCGGGCGTCCCGGTCGGCACGATGATCGTCGACAGTTCCTTGGAACCGTCCGGGTTCGTGCCGGTCACCGCGGTGACAGTGACCATGGCCGTGATGTCGGTCCCGGAGTTCGTGATGAACGCCTTCGACCCGTTGATCACCCACTCGTCGCCGTCCAGCACCGCCCGCGTCTGCGTGCCGGCGGCGTCCGAGCCGGTGCCCGGCTCGGTGAGACCGAAGCCGGCCAGCGCCTCACCGCTGAGCAGCCGGGGCAACCAGGTCGCCTTCTGCTCCTCGGTGCCGAAGCGGTAGATCGGCATCGCGCCCAACGAGACCGCCGCCTCCAGCGTGATGGCCACACTCGAGTCGACCCGGGCCAACTCCTCCAGCGCCAGGCAGAGCGCGAAGTAGTCGCCGCCCATGCCGCCGTGCTGCTCGTCGAAGGGCAGGCCGAACAGGCCCATCTTGCCCATCTGCCGGATCACCTCGTACGGAAAGGTGTGCTGCTCGTAGTGCTCGGCGATGACCGGGGCGACCACCTCGCGGGCGAATTCCCGCACGCTCTCGCGCAGCGCCTCTTGTTCGTCGGTGAGCCGGAAGTCCATCTCATCCTCCTGTAAGGACGGTCCGCCTCGGCGCTCGTGACGCCGAGGGCGGGTCGCTGTGCGGGCCCGAGTCGATGATCAGACCGGGGTGACGCCGTGCCGACGGCGGGAGAAGTGCCGGTCCTTGGTGCGTGCCGCAGCGAACCGGCGGACCAGCTCGGTGCGCAGGTCGTGCGGCTCGACGATGGCGTCCACCACCAGTTCGCTGGCGAGCCGGACGACGTCGATGTCCTGCTCGTACTCGGCGCGCTTGGTGGCGACGAACGCGGCCCGCTCGTCCTCGTCCGCAATGGCGGCGATCTTGTTGGCGTAGACCGCGTTCACGGCGGCTTCGGCGCCCATCACCGCGATCTTCGCGGTGGGCAGGGCGATGGTCGCGTCCGGCTCGAAGCCGGGGCCGGCCATCGCGTAGAGGCCGGCGCCGTACGCCTTGCGGACCACCACGCAGATCTTCGGCACCGTCGCCTCGGAGATCGCCGTGATCATCTTGGCGCCGTGCCGGATGATGCCCTGCTTCTCCACAGCGCTGCCGACCATGAAGCCCGGTACGTCGCTGAGGAAGAGCAGCGGCACGTTGAACGCGTCGCAGAGCTGCACGAACCGGGTGGCCTTGTCGGCCGAGTCGACGAAGAGCACGCCGCCCTTGAACATCGAGTTGTTGCCGACCACGCCGACGACCTGGCCGTCGAGTCGACCGAAGCCGATGGTCAACTCCTTGGCCCAGAGCGCCTGGATCTCGAAGAACGAGCCCTCGTCGAGCAGACCCTTGACGTACCGCCGCATGTCGAACGCCTGCCGCTCACTGGCCGGCACCAGCGCGGCCAGGTCGGCCTTCGCGGGCGCGGCGACCGCCGGCGCGGCCGGCGGTTGCTGGGTCCAGTTCGCCGGCAGGTACGACAGGTAGGTCTTCACGACGTCGAGCGCGTCGGCCTCGGTCTTGCAGAGGATG
>NZ_JAGPXZ010000219.1:0-8181 GCF_018070305.1 Micromonospora sp. M51
TCCGCGTCACCGTCGAGCCGCTGCGCCCGCTCGACGCGGCCCGGCAACGGGCGCTGGCGCAGGAGGTCGACCGGGTCGGCGAGATCCTGGAGGGCCGGGCGTCGCTGACCGTCGGCACCGTCAGTGTCGGCCCGCACGCCTGAGACCACGCCAGCCTGCCGACTGGGCGAGGATGAGAGGGTGCTTCCCGAACCGGTCGACCACGCGCCCCGGCAGGCGTTCCCCTGGGCGGTGCTGCGGCAGCGCTGGGAGGACCTCACGTTCCTGCACTGGGCGGTCGATCCGGCGCTCGTCGCGCCGTTGCTTCCCGTCGGGACCCGGCCGGACACACTCCACGGGGTCAGCTACGTCGGCCTGATCGGTTTCCGGATGGTCGGGCTGGGCTTCGGCCGTGGCCCGGGGGTGCCCTACTTCGGCACCTTCTCAGAAACCAACGTCCGGCTCTACTCCGTCGACGACGACGGCCGACGAGCTGTGGTGTTCCGGTCGCTCGACGCGTCCCGCCTGGTGCCGGTGCTGGTGGCCCGGGCGACGCTGCGCCTGCCGTACCTCTGGTCGTCGATGCGGTTGGCACGCGACGGCGACCGCCGCACCTACCGGTGCCGGCGGCGCTGGCCGGGGCCGGCGGGCGCGACGAGCCGGATGGTGGTGCGGGTCGGGGAACGGATCGTCGAGCCGACCCCGCTCGACCATTTCCTCACCGCCCGTTGGGGGCTGCACACCCGGGCGTACGGACGCACGCTGCACCTGCCGAACTGGCATCCGAGCTGGCCGCTGCACCGGTGCGAGCTGCTGCACCTGGATGACGAGCTGGTCGCCGCCGCCGGGTTGCCGGCACCGGTCGGGCCGCCGGTCAGCGTGCTCTACTCGCCCGGTGTCGGGGTCCGGTTCGGCCCGCCGGTGGCGGCCCGGCTACGTGCCGCCGGGCCGCCGCGGGCTCAGTAGCGGCCACCCTCGGGCGCGGGCAGGGCGTCCAGGTCGGCCAGGTCCTCGGCGCTGAGCCGCACGTCAGCGGCCGCGCAGTTGTCCAGCAGGTATCTCGGGGTCTTGGTGCCGGGGATCGGGATGACCTGATCACCCTGGGCCACCACCCAGGCGAGGGCGACCTGCGCGGGGCTGACGCCCGCCCGGTCGGCGATCTCCCGGACCCGGGCGACGATGGCGAGGTTGGCGCGCAGCGCGTCCTGTTGGAAGCGCGGCAGGCCGCGCCGGAAGTCGTCGGCGGGAAGGTCGTCGAACGAGCTGAACCGGCCGGCGAGGAAACCGCGGCCGAGCGGGGAGAACGGCAGGAAGGCGATGCCCTGCTGGGCGCAGTACGGCAGCACCTCGGTCAACGGGTCGCGGGTCCACAGTGACAGCTCGGACTGCACCGACGCGACCGGGTGCACCGCCTGGGCGCGCACGATCTGGGCGACCGTCACCTCGGAGAGCCCGATCTGCCGGGCCTTGCCGGCCGCCACGACCTCCGCCATCGCGCCCCAGGACTCCTCGATGGGCACCTGCGGGTCGACCCGGTGCAGCTGGTCGAGGTCGACGTGGTCGGTGCCGAGTCGGCGCAGGCTCTCGTCGATCGCCGCGCGGATGTGCTCCGGGCGGCCGTTGTTGCCGATCCTCGGCGAGTTGCCGGGGCCGCCGGTGGGGGAGGTGGCCACCAGGCCGACCTTCGTGGCCAGCACGGCCCGCTCCCGCTCGCCGCCGGTGAGCGCCCGCCCGACCAGCTCCTCATTGGTGTACGGCCCGTACACGTCCGACGTGTCGATCAGTGTCGCGCCCAGGTCCAGTGCCTGTCGGATGACGGAGATCGACGTGTCGTCGTCGCGAGGGCCCGTGATGTCGTAGCCGTGGCTCATGCCCATGCAGCCGAGGCCGATGACGCCGACCTCGGGGCCGGTGCTGCCCAGCGTGGTGGTTCGCATGGCCCCAGGCTACGACCGACGCGGCCGACGGGCACCTCGCGCGTCGGGCGGCCGGGTCGACCGCCCCGATGGTCGGGTGCCCGCGTCGCCCCTCGGGACTTCTCGCCGCTCAGGACGTCAACTGGGTGAAGCGGATGCTGTTGCCGAACGGATCGCGCAGGGCGCAGTCGATCCCGTAGAAGCGTTCGGTGGGTTCCTCGGTGAACTCGACGCCCCGGCCCAGCAGCGTCTCGTACGTCTTGCGGCAGTCGTCGGTGGAGAAGATCAGCGAGCCGCCCATCGCACCCTTGGTGACCAGGGCGCGGACCTGCTGGGCGGTCTCCTCGGACAGCGCCGGTGGGCCGGGCCTCTCCAACAGGATCTGGCGACCCGGCTCGCCGGGGACGTTGACGGTCAGCCAGCGCATGAAGCCCATGTCGACGTCGACGTTGACCTCCAGGCCGAGCTTGCCGACGTAGAAGTCGAGGGCCTCGTCCTGGTCGAGGACGTAGATCTGTGAGTGCGTGATCGCGGTGAACATGCACGTCACGGTAGGGGTCGGCGCCGCCGGACGCTTATCCGAAACTGCGCGGTGACGACTCTCACCAGAAGCGGACTCGCGAGTCCGGTACGGTGGACACGAAGCGGACCTGCGAGTCCGGATATGCCCACCGTCACCACGAGGAGCCCCCATGACCCCGGTACGGATCAGCGACGCCCTGCGCGCGGTGGTCTTCGAACCCACCCGCGACCTGACCGAGGCGCTCGACGAGTTCTACGCCCCGGACTACACCCACCGCAGCGACGGCGAGACCGTCGACCGGGCCGGATTCGTCGAGATGGTGACCCGGGTACGCGCCCAGATCGCCGGCGGCACCGTACGGGTTCTCGACGAGCTGCGCGACGGTCTCCGCTACGCCGAACGACACGTCTTCGAGATCACCATGGTCGACGGGTCGACCGCCAGGGGGGAGATCGCGATCTTCGGGTCGTACGCCGAGGACGGCCGGTTCCGCCACCTCAGCGAGACCGGCTTCGACCTGCCCGCCTGACCCACCTCGACAATCAGCACCGGAGAGAGAGCCATGCCCCGCCTTGCCGACCCCGACCCGAACGCCATTCCGGCCGACGTCCGCGACGTCCTGTCCGCCCTGCCGCCCGACCCGATGGTCAAGATGCTGACCCACTCGGTCGGCACGGTGGCCCTCTTCATCCAGCTCGCGAAGGCGCAGTTCACCTCGCTGGAGCTGCCCGCCCGCTCGCGGGAGCTGGTCATCCTGACGGTCGCCGAGTACGCCGGGTGCGAGTTCGTGGCGGCCCAGCACCGCCCGATGTCCGAGGCCGCCGGCGTCGACCAGCGCACCCGCGACATCATCAGCAGCCGGGACCTCGACAACCCGGGCCTTGCCGCGGACGACCGGACGCTCATCCGGTTCGCCGCCGAGGTGGTGCGCTCACCGCGCGTTCCCGACGACCTCTTCGACGAGGTCCGGGCCAATCTCAGCGAGCGCGAGGTCGTCGAGGTGCTCCAGGTGATCGGCTACTACTGGTCGTTCGGACGGGTGGCCACGGTGCTCAACGTCGAACTCACCACCGTGTACGGCGACGAGCCGTTGCTGACCGGCGGGACCGAACGGGCAGACTGACGCCATGACCCCACCGACGCCGAGCGACCCGGACGCACCCCGTCGGCGGCTGGACGCCCGTCGCAACCAGGAGCGGGTCATCGCCGCCGCCCGGGAGCTCTTCACCGAGCAGGGTCTGCAGGTGACGGTGCCGCAGGTGGCGGAGCGGGCCGGGGTGGGTCGCGCGACGGTGTACCGCAGCTACCCCAGCAAGGAGGACCTGATCGTCGCTGTGGTCCAGCGGCAGTTTGAGGAGCTGGAGCAGCGCATCCGCGCGGCGCTTGACGGCGCTGACGCGTACCAGGAGTGGTGTTCGTTCGTGCCCGACCTGTTCGGACGCCTGGCGCGCGACCGGGTCCTCGCCGACGCGTTCTTCGAGGGCCGGCTGGTGCCCGCCGCGCGCATCCTGAGCCTGATCGGGCAGCTGGTGGCGGCGGCCCGGCTGTCCGGCAAGATCCGCCAGGACGCCGGGGAGTTGGACATCCGGGTACTTCTCTGCGGGGCGGTTCGGCAGCTCATCGTGCTCGACGAGCGCGACCCGGCGGTGTGGCGCCGGTACGCCGACCTGGTGCTCAACGCGCTACGCCGCTGACCATCGGGCTGACACTTAGGGCTTGACCTCAGTGTCAGCCCGATGGAATAGTTAGGCGTATGGCTAAGCATGTGGGGGGCGACGCGCTCGACAGCGTGCTCCACGCGCTGTCCGACCCCACCCGCCGCCAGGTCGTGGAGCGCCTGTCCCAGGGTCCGGCCACGACCAGCGAGCTGGCCCGCCCGTTCGACATGGCGCTGCCGTCGTTCACCCAGCACCTGCACGTCCTTGAGCGCTGTGGCCTGGTGACGTCGCAGAAGCAGGGTCGGGTGCGCACCTACCGGCTCGCGCCTCAGTCGCTCGAGCGCCTCGACACCTGGCTCGCCGCGCAACGCGCCCGGTGGACCCGACGCCTCGACCAACTCGACTCGGTTCTCTACGACCTGAAGGAGCAGCAGCGATGACCGCCTACCCGGTGAACCCCGACCTCGATCTCGTCCTGGAGCGCCGCGTCGACGTGGCCCCCGAACTGGTCTGGCGCGCCTGGACCACGCCCGAGCTGGTGATGCGGTGGTTCAGCCCGAAACCCTGGTCGACCGTCGCCTGCGAGATCGACCTGCGGCCCGGTGGCCGGTTCGACACCACCATGCGCTCGCCCGAGGGCCAGGAGTTTCCCAGCAGCGGCTGCATCCTGGTGGCCGACGAGGGCTCGACGCTGGTCTTCACCTCCGCCATGGGCGCCGGGTTCCGCCCGATCGTCACCGCCGACGGCTTCCCGTTCACCGCGGTGATCCAGATCGAGCCGGACGGCGCCGGCACGAAGTACACCGCCACCGCGATCCACGCCGACGCGTCGGCGAAGAAGTCGCACGAGGGGATGGGCTTCCACGAGGGCTGGGGTGCGGCGCTGGACCAGCTCGTCGAGCTCGCCAGGACCCTCTGAGCAGCGGCTCCGCTTGCCTGCATCGGCGTTGATCGATATTGTTCGCGGAGGCGCCGCCCCGCCTCAGGCCACCATCGTCGATCCGAAGCGGGTTCCGCATGCGCACACTGAGACTTGTCACGACCCTGGCCGTCGCCGGCCTGCTCGCCGGTGGGGCGGCGGCGGTCGCCGCCACACCGGCCAGCGCGGCGACCGCCGTGTTCTCGGTGACGAACAACTGGGGCAACGGCTACCAGGGGCAGGTCACCGTCACCAACGACACCTCCGCGCCGATCAGCAGTTGGCGGGTCGAGTTCGACCTGCCGTCCTCCTCGACCATCACCCAGTCGTGGAACGCGCAGCAGACCACCTCGGGCAGTCACTACACCTTCGCCAACGTGTCCTGGAACGGCAACCTCGCCGCTGGTGCCTCGACCTCGTTCGGCTTCCTCGTCAACGGCACCGGCACCCCGGTCAACTGCACGGTGAACGGCGCCGGCTGCGCCGGCGGCCCACCCCCGACCACGCCGCCGACCACGCCACCCCCGACCACCCCGCCGCCCACCACCGGCACGCCCGTCGAGCGGCACGGGCAGCTGCGGGTCTGCGGCACCACGATGTGCGACAAGTCCGGCGCCCGGGTGCAGTTGCGCGGCATCAGCAGCATGTGGCTCAACTGGGAGACCGCCCCGTACGCCGAGAACCTCTCCGCGCTGCGCTGGATGCGCGACAACTGGAACCTCCAGGTGATCCGCGCGGCGATGGGGGTGGAGCCGGCGGGGGCGTACCTCAGCGACCCGGCCAAGGCGCGCGCACAGGTGGAGACCATCATCAACAACGCGGTCACCGCCGGGGTGTACGTGATCGTCGACTGGCACGCGCACGAGGCGCAGAACAACCAGTCCCAGGCGGTGGCGTTCTTCGGCGACCTGGCCCGCCGGTACGGCAACCTGCCCAACGTCATCTGGGAGCCCTACAACGAGCCGCTCCAGGTCAGCTGGACCACCGTCATCAAGCCGTACCACCAGGCGGTGGTGTCCGCGATCCGCGCCGCCGACCCGGACAACATCATCGTGCTCGGCACCCCGACCTGGTCACAGGACGTCGACGTCGCGGCGGCCAGCCCGGTCGCCGGCACCAACCTGATGTACACGCTGCACTTCTACTCCTGCACGCACGGGTCGTCGCTGCGGGCCAAGGGGGACGCCGCGATCCGCGCGGGTCTGGCGCTGTTCGTCACGGAGTGGGGCGCCAGCAACGCCGACGGCGGCCTCGACGGCCGGGCCTGCCTGCCCGAGGCGCAGTCCTGGATCGACTGGATAAAGGCGAACGGCATCTCCTGGACGGCCTGGAAGCTCGACGTCGGCACCGACACCACCAACCTGCTCAGCCCGGGCGCGCCGGTGACCGGCGGGTGGACCAACTACCTGCACGGCCACGCGCCGTTCGTGGTGGCGAACATGAGGTGACCCCGGCCGCTCCCAGGCCATGATCGACACGAGTTCACTGATGTCGGGGTATCCGGATCGACGGGATACCCCGACATCGCCATGCCCGTGTCGATCAGGCAGCAGCGCGCGGATCGATCGCCGTGCCGGCGGATGGACAGAACGGCGGGTCACCTTAACGCGCCGGAAACGCCCCCGGTACCAACCCTGGGAACGCTCGTCGGACAGTCGACACCACCGACACGCGAACCGGGGTGACCATGGCCGACAACACCACGAACGCGCCGACGTACGACGGGCCGGTGGGCCGGTCCGGCAATGGCCGGACAGCGCCCACGCCGCGCACCAACCGGGCCCTGTCGCTCGACGACGGCGACCCGGCTGACCTGGCCACGATCGGGGTGGAGGAGGAGTTCCACGTCGTCGACCTGCACACCAGGGAGTTGGTGCCCCGCGCCGGCGAGCTGCTCGACCGGTTGCCGGCGGCCTCGTTCACCGCCGAGCTCCACCGCAGCGTGGTGGAGACCAACACCGCGGTCTGTCGCACCCTCGACGAGATCCGCGCCGAGCTGACCGGGCTGCGGCACAGCGCGGTCCAGGTCGCCGACCGGGCCGGGCTGGGCATCGTGGCGGCCGGTACGGTGCCGTTGCGGGCCGACGGTGACCCCAGCGTCACACCCACCTCCCGCTACCGGCGGATGCTCGACGAGTACCAGATGCTCGCCCGGGAGCAGCTGATCTGCGGCGCGCAGGTGCACGTCGGCGTCGCCGACCGGGACCTGGCGGTGGCGGTCACCCGCCGGGTCCAGCCGTGGCTGCCGGTGCTGCTCGCTCTCTCCACCAGCTCGCCGTACTGGATGGGTCAGGACAGCGGCTACGCCAGCGTCCGGTCGTTGGTCTGGCAACGCTGGCCCACCGCCGGTGACCCGGGCGAGGTGACCAGCGCCGCCGACCACGAGGCGCTGGTCGCCGAACTGATCGCCTCCGAGACCATCACCGACCCCGCCATGATCTATTTCGACGTCCGGCCGTCGGCGCACGTGCCCACAGTGGAACTGCGAATCACCGACGCCAACCCGGACGTGGAGACCATCGTCCTGCTCACCGGCCTGTTCCGGGCGCTCGTGCGGCGGGAGGTCGCCGCCCTGCGCGCCGCGGTGGAGCGCACCGCCGTGCGACCACCGGTGCTGCGGGCGGCCGTGTGGCGGGCGGCCCGCTCCGGCCTGGAAGGTGACCTGCTCGACCTGCCCCGCTCGGCCCGGCCGGTGCCGGCCGCCCAGGCGGTCCGCCGCCTGGTGACCGACCTGCGCCCGCAGTTGGCGGCGACCGGGGACTGGGAGCAGGTCAGCGAGCTGACCCGGTACGCGCTGCAACGCGGCAGCTCGGCCGCGCGACAGCGGCGGGCGTACCAGCGGCGTGGCCGGTTGGCCGACGTGGTCGACCTGCTGCTCGACGAGACCCGGGGCCGGGTCCGTGGGCCGCTGCCGGGCGCGCCGACACCGCCGGCGTTGCCCACGTACGCCGACGCCGGCGACGAGGTATTCGGACCGGCCGGACCGCAACCGGTGTACGCCCCGATGCTCGCGGCCCTGCGTCAGCTCGGTGCCGGCGTCCTGCGTCAACGCGAGCACGACCGGGACGAGGAGCAGCGGGCCCGGGGGGTGACGTTCAGCGTGGCCGGTGAGGCGAGCACCCGGCTCTTCCCGGTGGACCTGGTGCCCCGGGTGGTGCCCGCCGCCGACTGGCGGACCCTGCGTAC
>NZ_JAGPXZ010000022.1:0-19195 GCF_018070305.1 Micromonospora sp. M51
TGTCGTGGGGTCGCCGGTTGCCGTCGGCGGCGCTCCCCTGGGGAGGGTCGACATGTGGGCGGACGACGCCGCGCTCGACGCGGCGGCACGCCGGCTCGACGAGTGGGAATCATCGCTCGCCGAACGGGCGGAACGCGCCAGGGCGCTGTCGACGACGATGCGGGACCTGACCGGCACCGCCCGCAACGCCGACCGGACGGTCGAGGTCACCGTCGACTCGACCGGCCTGCTGATCGACCTCACGCTCGACGAGGGCATCCGGCAACAACCCGCGACCCGCACCGCCCGGCAGATCCTGGAAACCACCGCTGCCGCCCGCGCGGACCTGCTCCGACAGGTCAGCGCCACAGTCGGGGAGACGCTCGGCGACGACGCGAGCGCCCAGGCCATCATCGACTCGTACCGCAGCCGGCTTCTCCCCGACCAGAGGTCGAACGATGCCCGCCGGTGACGGCATCCAGGTCGACCCGGACGACCTGACCGCCCACGCCGCGCGCCTCGACCGCTGCGCCGGCAGTCTCGACACCGCCCACCAGGCAGGCCAGCACGTCCGGTTGGGCGCTGACGCCTACGGGCAGCTCTGCGCGATGATGCCGGTGCTGCTCGACGGTCTCCAGCAGGCAATGGTCGACGGCATCGGCGCCGCCGCCACGTCGGTCCGCGACACCGCCGGCAGGCTACGGGTCGGCGCGGACCGCTACCGCAGCTCCGACGCCCATGCCCAACACCTGCTCGACAGCGTGCGGCAACACCGGCCCGATGAGGTGCGGCAGCACCCGCTCGACGGGGTGCGGCAGCACCGGTGACGTCGAACCCGCTCGTCGCCACCGCTGCGGACACCCCGCCCAGCGCCTGGGCGGGCGTGTGGATCTGCGAGGACATCGACCTCATCGCGCAGGGCATCCGCAACGGCAGCTGGATCGACGGCAGCCTCGGCGTCGTGAGCGCCGGGCTGGACGCCCTCGCCCTCGTCTCCGACCCGGTCGGCGCGCTGCTTCAGTACGGGATCGCCTGGCTCATCGAACACGTCAAGCCGCTCAGCGAGGCGCTGGACTGGCTCGCCGGCGACCCCGCGCAGATCACCGCACACGCCCAGACCTGGCGTACCGTCGCCGGGTCACTGCGCGACGACGCCGCCGAACTGGCCCGCGCGGTGCGCAACGACGTCGCCGGCTGGGGCGGCAGCGCCGGCCCCGCCTACCGGGCCTGGGCCGCCGAACAACACCAGGCCATCACCGGTCTCGCCCAGGGCGCCGACACCCTGGTCGCGATCACCGAAGGCGCCGCCGGCCTGGTCGCCGCCGTCCGGCTCCTCGTCCGCGACGCCATCGCCACCTGCGTGTCCCGCATCATCGTGTACGCGGGCGAACTCCTCATCACCGGCGGCCTGGCCGCACCCCTGGTCGTGGAGCAGGTGACGACGTTGGTCGCGTCGTGGGGTGCACGGATCGCGCGGCTGTTGCGCGGGTTGCTGGCGAGTTTGCGGCGGCTGATCCCGGAGGTACGCCGACTCGCCGACCTCATCGAGAAGCTCAAGCAACTCCTGGGCCGACTTGGTGACACTCCGCGCGGGCATCCAGGGAACGCAGCAGATGGGGCTCGCGGCGTTCATGGAGGCCACACCACTCGACCTCGTGACCTTGCGGACTACGCCGAGCAGGACCGTTGGGCGGAGGAGGCGTACGAGGCGATCCGTCAGCAGGCCGACGCCGACGTCATAGCTGGCCACGTCGGAGACGCGCCCCGCCTGGACGGTTCCCGAGGTTTCTCTCAGGAGGAGATTGAGCAGATCCGCCGGCACGTCTTCTTCGACGCCCACCCAATGGATGACTATGCGGGCGGAGTCATCCACCAACGATACGATCCGAGCCCGCCCATGGCTGAGGCGTGGCTGCGTTTACGGCGAGGTCGCCCACTGCCCGAGGATTACGCACTCTTGGAGCACGAGTTGGCAGAACTGCAGTACTACCGGACACACCCGCAGGCGGCATACCGGGAAGCACATCTTGCCGCCAACCAGGTGTCCAATTGGGAGACGTTCATACCCGGGCCGACCTACGAAGACTACTTGGGGATTGGAGGCTAGAACGTGGGGATGATGGTGACCGCGCGGCGCGTGGAGGCGGCCGCAGGCGAGGTTCGGTACGAGTTCGGGTTGGATGACAGGTTTGATCGAATCCTCACGATCGATCCGCATACCCTCGACGCCCGTGTCGAAGATGGCGACTTCAACTCAGCTGCGGGTGCGATCGCGTCAAAGATCGTCAAGGCCTGGCGATCGAGCGGTGAGTTTCCGACGAGAATGCTGTTCGCAAGCTGAGCGAATGACGCCGGTCTCCAAGGGTTGCGCAACCCTAGTAGACCGCGCGAAACGTCAGCGGCGTAGGCGGCGGGAGCAGTGGCCGTCGCGCAGGAGGCAGCGCGTTGGCAACGACGGGCAGGTGCGCGGCAGAACCGCATCCTCCGGTCGTCGAGAGTAGCGGCTCCTGGGAGGTCTTCGTGCCGCAAGGAGCAGGGTATCGATGAAGACCGTGGCGTTCTTTCGAGAACTAGGACCCAAACAGACCGAGGTGTACGTGGAGAGCATCCACTCACACGTCGACGCGGAGCCGCTCCCCGACGCCTTGCAGTTCGCAGACTATTTACGCCACGACCATGCCCTCATCGACGTCATGGGCGCGGAGATCGACGTCCTGGGGAGCGGCCAACACCTTGTCGGAGGCGCATGTGCTGACGGATGGTCCTCGGCTACCACTGACGCCGCACAGGACCAGGACCTTGGCGATGTCTCGCACTGGACGCAGGCGTCGACCACGATCCGTTTCCGGGTCAGCCGGCCAGGGCATGCCGTGTAGGTGGGCGATTCCGGGTGCGGTGACGGCCAAGCTCCGGACGACGGCAGCCGCGAAGAGAACTTAGATTGGACGGCGACCGGGCCCATCAATCAGGCAGGGAGGCCTGCACTCATGACGGCGGATGTGCCATAGCGGCTTTCGATGAGCGGGGCGGCGTGATCTTCAAACGGATGTGGCAGGACCTACGACGGCAACCTCGATGGTTCCTCCGGACAATGCTGGTATCGGCGGCCGGCACCTTTGCTGCGATGCTGATGAGGGGCCCCAACCAGGGGTTCGGTGGTCCAGTGTTGTACTTCGCCGTGCTACTCGGGTCCGGTGCGATGCTCGTGTCGTCGGTCGTACTGGTGCTGTTGCGCGGGCGGGATTCATGCCGGTGACCGGGAGAGCACTTACGGACGTCCGAAGCTGCTTGATGACCTGCCGTCCGAGAACACCACCATCGGGCGATGCGACACCCGCTCGCCGTCACCTGCACGTTCCAACGTTGGATTCGCAACAGGCGGCCCGGGCTGGACTGACGCCTGGTCCCCGTCGGCCGCCGCGTCCTCGTCGATCAGGACACGGCGATGTCGACCAGCGCAGTTTGGCACGTCGATCAGGTCCAACTGGACTGGAGACGCCTGGTCAGCGGCGTAGGCGGCGGGAGCAGTCGCCGTCGTGGCCGTCGCGCAGGAGGCAACGCCGGCCACCAGGCATGAGCAGGTCGCAGAAGACCCGGTGGCGGAGGAACTGCTGGTCCTCCTCAGAGACGGTGGTCTCCCCCGGGTCGGTCATCGGCAGCACCAGCATCCAGCGGCCGATGACCCTAGCCAGGCGTTGCGCGGCCGGCAGGTCGTTGGCAACGACAGGCAGGTGGATGACGTACCGCTGGCTCATCGGGCCTGGTCCCGCTCGTTGCGGGCCCGGGCCTGATCGGTCTGCCAGCGGCGCAGGCCGGCCTTGATCCGGGCGGTCTCGCGGCGGCTCTCCGCGAGTGCGGCGTAGACGGCGGCCATGTCGACGGCGACCCGGTCGAGGAAGGCGTACACGTCGTCGGGGTTCAGACCGCGACGCCCGAGCCTGGCCGGCGGGAAACGGCGCTCACGCACCTGCCACGGCAGCAGACCGGTGTACGCGGCGGAGCGGTAGGTCGCGCCGCCGCGTGGCGGCTCTGGTCGCTGGTTGCTGGCGTTCATGTCTGCCTGCCTTCCCGCCGCGCAGGGATCTTCGGGGATGCACGGCGGCCGTTCGGGGGGACCGGCCGGCCGCCGTGCTGTGATCAGCCTGCGACAGTCCGCAGTAGAAGCGCAACGTTCCACACCGCAATTTCGCCGTTGTGCATTGACTTTCTTTGCTGAAACCCGTAGGAGTTGCAGGAGCAGGTCACGCAGTGTTGCGTGGCGGAACCAGGGAGTGTGCGGATGCCCGAAGACATCGGATCGACAGTGCCGCGTCGGCAACTCGGCCGGCTGCTGCGGCAGTTCCGCAACGAGGCCGGGGTGACGCTCGACGCCGCGGCCGAAGCCCTCGAATACAGCCGGCAGAAGATCTGGCGCCTCGAATGCGGCCAGGGCTCCGTCCGGGTGCTCGACGTCAAGGCGATGTGCGAGCTGTACGGGGTGTCGCCCGAGATGACCGAGGCGATGCGCGGCCTGGCCACGGAGACGAAGTCAAAGGGCTGGTGGCACGCGTACGGCGATGCGGTGCCGAACTGGTTCGAGCTGTACGTCGGCCTGGAATCCGCCGCCGCCCACCTCCGCCGTTATGACGAGTCGCTCATCCCTGGGATCCTTCAGACCAAGGAGTACGCCCGCGCGCTTTATCGCCTTGGCGGGATGCTGAACGAGGAGGAACGCGAGCGCGCGGTCCAGGTCCGGCTTCAACGGCAGGCACTGCTCTCTCGGCGGCTGCCGGCAGCTCCCAGGGTTGAATCCGTGTTGTCCGAGGCGGTGCTTCGGCGTGGCGTTGGCAGCCCAACCGTCATGACCGAGCAGCTCGCTCACCTCACCAAGCTGTCCGAGCTACCGAACGTCAGCGTCAGAGTGCTGCCCCTGGCAGCAGGCCCGCAGCCCGGGGCGGTCGCGGGATCCTTTGTGATCCTCGATTTCCCGGCCACCAAGGGCGGTCGTACCGCGCCGGAGCCCTCCGTGGTCTACAGCGAGTCATTGACCGGCGCTCTGTACCTCGACAAGCCCGACGAGCTGGCCGCCTACCAGCGCGTCTGGCGAGGCCTGGATGCGCTGGCCCTCGGCGAGGCAGAATCGACTGACATGATCAAGCGGATCGCTGGGGAGATGCGGCATGACTGACCTGAGTGGCGCCGTCTGGCGCACAAGCACCCGCAGCGGCGACAACGGCGGTGACTGCGTCGAGGTCGCCACAAACCTCCCCGGCGTTGTCGCCGTGCGCGACTCGAAGGATTCCACGGGACCGGTACTCACCTTCACCGCCCAGGCCTGGACGGACTTCATCGCGGCGGCCAAACATGAGGGCCGCGCCAGCTGAAGGTCGGGCGTCGCCGACGGTGTGCGGGCGCCGCCTTAACCAGTCGGTCACCAGTCACCTGCCCACTTCGGCGGCGGTGTGACGGCGAGGTGCGGCTCCGCATTGATCGGTTCGAGAGCGTGCACCACCCGCAGGTGCCCGTTGGCCGCCGCGTCCTCGTCGATGATGACTCGGCCACTGCTGCCGTCGGTGCTGACCAGCAGCCACCGGCTGGGGTAGATGCTGCCGTCGTCAACCAGCGCCCGCACCCCAAAGGCGCGGGCCAAGGTAATCGCCAACTCTCGTTCACCCTGACCGGTGGCGTCGGCTAGGTCGGTGTCACCGGTCAGGATCCAGCCGAACTCCTCGTCGTGCAGTGGAGGGCTGAGCATGGCGACCGGCCGAGGGTCATCGACTGCTCGATCCTCGACGCGTCCCACGTAGACGGCGTCCGGCGAGATGCCGTAGCTCTCGTCCAGAAATCGGCAGAGCGCCCCTGCGGGCAACTCCTGCTCGACGTGGATCTGATAACGCACCCTCACACCCCGGGTAGCTCCCCCAACGCCGGCTGCCATCGTACGTCTGTTGCACGCGCGGGAATTGCGCATCCGTGATGGACAGTAATCACGTGTCACTCCGTCGAAGCCGCCAGCATTTTGTCCGACCACCGACAGAGTTAAATGCGAGCCGGATAGCTGACAGGGCACTTCTTCGACCACCACGCTAATCTGCCTTCGGCGGTTTCGCTGAAACAGGCGACCATTCCTAAAGGAGAATGTCATGTTCATCGTGGCGACGCAGGATCCGAAGACACGCGGTCAGTCTGAGGCTCCCGAATCGGGCGCGGACGCGTGGGGTGCCCTCCTACCCATCGACGCCGGGCTCACGCAGGCCGAGGCGGACCGGCAACTGGCCACCTACCTGGCCGGGGTGCAGGCGGGCGAGCCGCTGTGCATCCGCGCGCACGGCAACGACGAGGAAATCGGCGACGCCGAAGCCGGTGCCAAGGACTGGGGCTGGACGTACGAGAAGCTGGCCCGAATGCTGGCCACCCACCTGACCGCCACCCCGAGCGTCGTCCTGATCCGGTCGTGCGCCGAGGAGGTGACCAACTTCCCCACCCAGATGGCGGTCCGCCTGGAGTCGAACTGGCCGGGCGCGAACCACCTCGACGGGGTCGTCATCTACGGCTACAACACGTCCGTCAGCATCAGCACGCCAATCCCCTCGCCGCAGCAGCTGAAAAAGAACGTCCAGATCCAGCCGGTCATCATTTCGTTGTGACCGACGACGGCACCTAGCAATCGGTTCCGTACATAATTCCTTCAGCAACTCGGGCTCTCGCATCGACCTGTCACATTCGCACGGAATAGACAGTCCGAGATTCTTGAGGAATCCGACGGCGGGCCCGCCGCTGACCATCTCACCTCTGAATTGGTCACCGGAGTTGCCGACGACCGCGTCCACTCGCAGTCGGTCCGCCGGCATCGCCAGTAGCGGAGGGACAGCAATGGGGCTGCCGCCGCTGGCTCGCAGGCCTGCCATGCTCAGGCCATGGACGACCTGACGAGCCGCGTACGGCAATTCGCGGAAGAACGGGACTGGCAACAGTTCCACACGCCCAAGAACTTGGCCATGGCACTCGCTGGTGAAGTTGGTGAGCTGATTGCCGAGTTCCAGTGGCTCACGCCCGAGCAGTCTGCGGCGGTCATGTCTGACCCGGACGCCGGCAAACGGGTGAGAGCCGAGATCGGCGACGTCATGATCTACCTGACCCGGCTCGCCGATGTACTCGACGTCGATCTAGTGGAGGCGGCTCTGACCAAGCTTCAGGATTCGGCTCGTCGCTACCCCGTTGACCTGGCTCGCGGTTCAGCCTCGAAGCGGTAGCCGCAGGCAGCGTCGGCATGGCGCCGAGTTGATCTATTCGTTACAGTCCACCACGTAGGAGCGCGTCACGACGGGCTTCCGGCGAGTGTCGGATACGCCCCCCATGCGCACGATCACTTCGTGCTGCCCGGGGGCAAGAGTTGTCAGCGTTTCGTACGTCCGCCGATGGTCTGCTGCGCCTGGTCGCTAACGGAACTCTCGCGGACCGGATCGCGGAGCAGATCGGCCGAAACGTGAGTCCGGCGGAACGCCGTGCCTGGTCGCGCAGCCTTGAGGTGCTAGGCCAGGATCTCGCCGATGCCGGCCTGAGCCAGGTCGAGATGCTCGTCGAGTACCAGTTGCCGCTGACCAGCAAGCGGGTCGACGTGGTTCTCGCCGGTGTGGACCCGAGGACCGCCGACGACTCCTACGTTGTCGTGGAGTTGAAGCAGTGGTCCTACGCCGAGTCCTACGAGGGCTCCGGCGACCTCGTGGCGGTGGAACACGCACGTGGCCCACGGCTCCACCCTGGCGTCCAAGTCGAGCTGTACTGCCAGTACCTGACGGACTTTCTCGGCGTCCTCACCACGGAGCGGAACCGGATCCGTGGGGTGGCATACCTACACAACGCGGTCGACCGAGACATCAGTGACCTGTTCGATCGCGGATCAACCGAGCAGAGCCGCATCTTCACCAAGCAGCGGCGCGGCCAGTTCATCGATTACCTGCGCACCCATCTCGCCCCGACATCAGGTACCGGGGCCGCAGACCGGTTCCTCACCAGTTCCGTTCGCCCCAGTCGTCATCTGCTCAGGTACGCCGCACAGGAACTGCAAAGCCGGTCGCACTTCACGCTGCTGGATCAGCAGCGTGTGGCTTACGAGTTGGTGCTGCACGCCGTGGAGCGCGCCCGATCGGCGGATCGGAAATCGGTCGTTGTCGTATCGGGCGGACCGGGGAGCGGCAAGAGCGTGATCGCGTTGTCGGTGCTCGGTGAGTTGGCACGCCAGAACCGGTCCGTCATGCACGCGACCGGCTCGCGGTCGTTCACCCAGACGTTGCGCCGGTACGCAGGCAAAGGCTCGACCCGGATCAAGAACCTGTTCAGCTACTTCAACAGCTTCATGTCCGCCGAGCGCAACGGTCTGGACGTCTTGATCTGCGACGAGGCGCACCGCATCCGGGAAACCTCCGTCAACCGGTTCACGCCGAAAGTCAAGCGGGAGAAGGCTCGGTCGCAGATCGACGAGCTTATCGCCGCTGCTCGGGTGCCGGTCTTCCTGCTCGATGAGCACCAGGTAGTCAAGCCGGGTGAGTTGGGCAACGTGGAGGTCATCTCGTCGTACGCGAAGCAGCTCAACCTTGACGTCGAGGTGGTGTCTCTACACACTCAGTTCCGCTGCGGCGGCAGCGAGGCGTACGAGCAGTGGGTCGTTGATCTGCTCGGGCTCGACGGCGGCGAGCCGTCGGTCTGGACCGGCGACGGGAGGGTCGACCTGCGCCTCGCCGAGTCGCCGCAGGAGTTGGAGACCTTCCTCGCCGGCAGGCAGGCAGCCGGTCTCACGGCGCGCATGTCCGCCGGCTACTGCTGGCCATGGAGCGACCCGCGAGCGGACGACAGCCTGGTGCCGGACGTACAGATCGGCGGCTGGTCGAGGCCCTGGAACGTCAAGAGCGACCGCAGCGTCGGCGAGGCGCCAGGTAGCGCGTTCTGGGCCACTGACCCGGACGGCTTTGGCCAGGTGGGCTGCGTCTACACCGCGCAGGGTTTCGAGTACACCTGGTCGGGCGTCATCATCGGACCGGATCTGGTGGCGCGGGATGGCCGGCTGGTGACTCGACGCGAGGAGTCGAAGGACCCGGCGTTTCGCAGTCGCAAATTGGTCAGCGACACCGAAGCCGACTTGCTGATTCGCAACACCTACAAGGTTCTGCTGACCCGCGGGATGCGGGGCACGATCGTCTACTCCACGGACCCGGAGACGCGGGAATACCTCGCGTCGATGGTCAAGGTGATCCGACCGGTCGAGACTGTCTACGAAACGGCCATCGGAGACGACCTCGGCTGACGACCGGTGGGCTCGGCGGCACGACAGGTGCGAAGGGGCACTCGCCACACGGGGTCAACTGGTCAAGGGATGTCTGAGCGAGGAGGTCAACCCGACCGGTCCAGTGACCTATGGTGAGAAGTCGGGCGCCGGGTGGGCGGCCCACGGCCGTGGGTTTCACGTTGTTCAGCCGAAGGGTGCACCGATGAACGACAACGCCCTCGGCGTCGACAACCGCTGAGATGGACTGGGCCGGATGGGCGTTGTTCGGGTTGGTCGCCACCGCGGCGCTCACCGCGGCGATGATCACTGCTCAACTGGCCGGTCTCACCCGGCTCGACCTTCCCCTGGTGCTCGGGGCTTTCGTCACCGGGGATCCGGACCGGGCGCGGGTCGTCGGGTTCTTCCTGCATCTCTGCATTGGTCAGGGTTTCGCGCTCGGTTACGCGGCCGCGTTCGCGCTGTTGCATCGTTCCACCTGGTGGCTCGGGGCGGTGTTGGGGGTCGTGCACGTCGGGATCGCGCTGACGGTGATTCTGCCGCTGCTTCCTGGTGTCCACCCGCGGATGGCGTCGCAGCGGGCGGGGCCGGCCAGCACTGCGGTGTTGGAGCCGCCCGGGTTGTTCGCCGTCAACTACGGCATCCAGACCCCGCTGGTCACGGTCGTCGTCCACGTCGTCTACGGGGCCTTCCTCGGGTTGCTCCTGCAGGCCAGGTGACCCGCGTGACCCACCGCTCGTCCAGGCGGCCCGGCACGGAGCGATCTGCATGACCGACGGGCCACCGATCAGCGACTACGGGCTGATCGGCGACACGCGCACCGCCGCCCTGGTGTCCAGTGACGGCGCGATGGACTGGCTGTGCGTACCACGTTTCGACGGCGATCCGCTGTTCGGTCGGCTGGTCGGAGGCCCGGAAGCCGGCACGTTCCGGGTCGGCCCGGCCGGAGCGGCCACCGTCGTCGAGCGACGGTACAAGCAGCACACCGCCACAGTGGAGACCACCTGGGCGGTGGGCGACGGCCGGCTGCGCCTCACCGAGGCGATGGTGGCCGAGGTCAGCGGTCGGCTGCTGCCGACGACACTGATCGTGCGACGGTTGTCGGCCGAGCAGGCACCGGTCGACGCGGTGGTGGATTTCGATCCGCGCCTCGGCGTACGGCACCGCCGGCCGCGTAGCCACCACCGGCGCCAGGGCCTCGTGTGTGAGTGGGGGGCGCTCGCTGTCGCGCTCGACAGCACGCCCCCGTTCAGAATTGAACCGGGTCGGCCCACCTCGGTCACGGTCCGGCCGGGCCGTCCGGTCACCCTCGTCCTGGCCGTGGCCCACCGCGAACCGCTGATCCACGTCGAGCCGGAGGCCGCCTGGGACCTGCTCGTCGAGGACGAGGCCCGGTGGCGGGCCTGGACCGCGGAGATCGACGAGCGGCTGCCGTTCCGGGAACACGTCGCCCGAAGCCTGCTCACCATGCGGCTGCTGACCTACTCGCCGTCCGGAGCGCCGGTGGCCGCACCGACCACGTCGTTGCCCGAGGATCCCGGTGGCGGACGCAACTGGGACTACCGCTATGTCTGGCCCCGGGACGCCAGCATCGGCGTCAGCGCCTTCCTCAGCTTGGGTAAGGCCGACGAGGCCCGCGGTTTCCTCGCCTGGCTGCTGCACGCCAGCCGGTTGCAACGGCCACGCCTGCCGGCGCTGCTCACCGTGCACGGCCGGCACGTGCCAGCGGAACGAGAACTGCCTGGTTGGCCCGGTTACCTGGACAGTCGTCCGGTGCGGATCGGCAATGGTGCGGCGGGTCAACACCAGCTCGACGGCTACGGCTGGGTGATCGACGCCGCCTGGGCGTTCGCTTCGGCCGGGCATCGCCTCGACGCCGAGACGTGGCGGGCGGTGCGCGGCTTCGCCGACGTGGTCGCCGAGTGTTGGCAGGAACCCGATGCCGGCATCTGGGAGGTGCGGGAGCCCGGCCAGCACGTCCATTCCAAGCTCATGGGCTGGCTCGCGCTGGACCGCGCCCTGGCCATCGCCGACACGCACCCCCTGCGGGAGCGTCAGCGCCGACGCTGGCGGAACGCCCGCGATGCCATCGCCGCCGAGGTCCGGACGCGCG
The DNA here is from genome assembly GCF_018070305.1 of Micromonospora sp. M51. Classification (NCBI taxonomy): domain Bacteria; kingdom Bacillati; phylum Actinomycetota; class Actinomycetes; order Micromonosporales; family Micromonosporaceae; genus Micromonospora; species Micromonospora sp. M51. The sequence goes on from NZ_JAGPXZ010000022.1 coordinate 11,352, forward strand.
GCTTCGACACGAGGGCGGACAGCTACGTCCGGGGGTACGGCTCCGCCGATCTCGACGCGGCAGTGCTCGTCCTGCCGTTGCTGGACATGGACCGGGCCGAGTCACAGCGGGTGCGGGGCACCGTCGACGCCGTGCGGGACAGGTTGTCCGCCGGCGGCCCACTGCTCTACCGCTACCCGCCCGGACGTGACGGCCTGCCCGGCACCGAGGGCGCGTTCCTGCCGTGCTCGTTCTGGCTCGTTCAGGGCCTTGCCCGCACCGGGCGTCGCCGCGAGGCCGTCGACATGTTCCGGGCCATGGTTGATTACGCCAGCCCGCTCGGCCTCTACGCCGAGGAGGTGGACCCGGCGACGGGTGCCCACCTCGGCAACTACCCGCAGACGCTGACCCACGCCGCGCTCGTCCAGGCGGCACTCGCCATCCGGGACGCCCCCGCTGATGCCGGGTCCGCCTGAGGGGCCGTCCGAGCGCAGGACACGCCTGTGGGACGGCTCGCGCGGGTAGGGTTCCGATCATGACGATTCCGCATCTGACGGCCGCCGACGGCACCACGTTGCCGGCGATCGGGCTCGGCACCTACCAACTGAACGGCTCGGCGGGTGTCGACGCGATCGGTCAGGCGATCCGGGCGGGTTACCGGTTGCTCGACTCGGCGTTCAACTACGAGAACGAGGGCGCTGTCGGTCGGGCCGTGCGGTCGGCGGGCGACGTACGGGACGAGCTGATCGTCACCTCGAAGCTGCCGGGGCGGCACCACAGCTACGACGAGGCGCTGACCACCGTCGAGGAGAGTGTGTTCCGCACCGGCCTCGACCGGATCGACCTGTACCTGATCCACTGGCCGAACCCGAAGGTCGACAGGTACGTGCAGGCGTGGCAAGCGCTGATCGAGGCCCGCGAGCGCGGGCTGGTGCGGCACATCGGTCTGTCCAACTTCCTGCCCGAGCACATCGAGCGGCTGGTGGCCGAGACCGGTGTCGCCCCGGTGGTCAACCAGATCGAGGTGCACCCGTACTTCCCGCAGCAGGAGGCGCTCGACTACCACCGGGAGCACGGCATCCTGGTGCAGGGGTGGAGCCCGCTCGGCCACGGCAACGACCTGCGACAGCATCCGGTGATCGGGGAGATCGCTGCGGCGCACGGCGTCAGCCCGGCGCAGGCCATCCTCGCCTGGCACGTGGCCCGTCAGGTGATCCCGCTGCCCAAGGCCGCCTCCCCGCAGCGGCAGGCCGAGAACCTGGACGTCTTCGGGATCACGCTCACCGACGCGGAGGTCGCGGCCATCACCGCGCTGGGCCGCCCGGACGGGCGGCTCGCGGACCAGGACCCGGCGGTGTACGAGGAGTTCTGACCGGCCCGCCGCACCGGACGGTCAGGAGTCGGGAGAGCATGGGGCGTGCTCGACGGACTCGACGACATCGACTGGGCGCGGCTCGGCCACGCGTACGGGGCGGCCGACGACGTGCCCGACCAGCTGCGCGCCCTCGCTTCGCCCGACCCGGCCGTCCGGGACGAGGCGCTGGGCGAGCTGTACACCAACGTCTTCCACCAGGGCGGCCGGTTCGAGGCGAGCGCGTACGCGGTGCCGTTCCTGCTGGAGCTGCTCGCCGATGCGGCCACCCCGGATCCGGCGGCGGTGCTCGGGCTGCTGGGCGCCCTGGCGGTCGGCTTCGACGAGGGTGTCCTCCCCGACGGTTTCCCGGTGGCCGAACACCGCCGGGCCGCCGAGGGCGGGCGTGAGCTGCTCGCCGCGAAGCCGCCACCGTGGACCGGCCCGGACGAGTCGGCGAAGGAGTACGTCGAGTACACCTACGTCGAGTCCCTCACCGCTGCGGAGCAGAGTCGGCTGTGGGCGTACATCGAACTGTCGGTCTACGACGCGGTGCGCGCCGGGGTGCCGCTGTTGCGCACCCTGCTGCACCACAGCGACCCGGGTGTGCGGACGGGCGCGGCGTACACAGTGGCCTGGTTTCCGGAGGACGCCACCGGCAGCGTGCCCGCGCTGGCCGCCGCGATCGACGCCGCCGGGAAGCCCGGCGTCGAGGTGACGTCCGGCGAGGTGGCGACGATGCTGGTGGCGTCGGGGCTGCTCGGCGCGGCGCCGGACGTCCGCTGGTTGGCCGATCCGCGTCCGGTTGTGCGGTGGGGCGCCGCCATCGGTCGGGCCCGCGTCCTCGGCGCGGCGGCTGACCCGGCGACCGTCGAGGAGCTGCTGAGCTGGGCGGCGGCCCCGCCCGACGGCATCGCCGCCCCCGACCACGCGGCCGATCCGAGTCGGCACGAGGTGCTGGCGCCCCTGCCCGAGGGGTGGGTGCCGTTCCTCGACGGCGACCTCGGCGGCTACGCGGGCCTGGCCCTGCGGCAGCTCGGCCCGCGGCACAGCGACCGGGCCTTCGACGCGTTGCTCGACCGGCTGCCCGTCGTCAGCGGTGACCGGTCGTTGACGGTGCTGGGTGCCGCGCTGCGCCTCGCCTTCCCGGACGGCCCCGCGCCGGCGGGGACACCGGTCGCGGCGTTGACTCCCCGGCAGCGGCGGCTCGCCGAGGTGCTGGGCCGCTCGACGCAGCCGTGGCTGATCGACGGGCAGGAGTTCGGCAACGTCAGCATGCTGGTCGAGGAGTACGGCCTGCCGGGAAGCCGCCGGGGGATGCTCGCGTACCTCGCGCACTCGGGGTAGTCGGTCGCGTCGAGTGCTGCTTATTACTGCCGGGTTGGGGAATTCGAGGCGGCGATATCGCCGTTGAAGCGCCGGAAGCAGCTGAAGAACGGATGCGGCGGACGCATCGTGATCAGGAGGACCGACGTGGCCACCGAGGTGGAGTTCGGGCTGGACAGCTTCGGGGATGTCACAGTCGACGCGAAGGGCAGACCGTTGCCGTACGCGCAGGTGATCCGCAACGTCGTCGAGCAGGCGGTCCTCGCGGACCGGCTCGGCGTGGACGCCATCGGCCTCGGTGAGCACCACCGCGACGACTTCGCGATCTCCGCCCCGGAGATCGTGCTCGCCGCTATCGCCGGTCGGACCGAGCGGATCCGGCTCGGCACCGCGGTGACCGTCCTCAGCTCGGACGATCCGGTGCGGGTCTTCGAGCGCTTCGCCACCCTCGACGCGGTCTCCCAGGGCCGCGCCGAGATCACCCTGGGCCGGGGCTCGTTCACCGAGTCGTTCCCGCTGTTCGGCTACGACCTCGGTGACTACGAGAAGTTGTTCGAGGAGAAGCTGGAGCTGATGGCCCGGCTGCTCGCCGAAGGCCCGGTGACCTGGGAGGGCAGCGTACGAGCACCGCTGAAGCAGCAGGAGGTCTACCCGAAGACGGAATCCGGGCGGATTCGCACCTGGGTCGGCGTCGGCGGCAGCCCCCAGTCGGTGGTCCGGGCCGCCCGGCTCGGTTTCCCGCTGGCCCTGGCGGTGATCGGTGGTGACCCGGCCCGCTTCGCGCCCTACGTGGAGCTGTACCACCGTGCCCTCGACCAGTTCGGCCGCGAGCGCCTTCCGGTCATCGCGCACGTGCCCGGCTTCGTCGCCGCTACCGACAAGGAGGCGGCCGATCGGCTCTGGCCGCACGCCCGCAACATGTTGAACCGGATCGGCCGGGAGCGCGGTTGGCCGCCGGCCACCCGGGCCCGGTTCGAAGCCGACATCGCCGAGGGGTCCTGGCACGTCGGTTCGCCGGAGACGGTGGCCCGCAAGGTCGCGGAGACGGTGCGGGTGCTCGGTCTGCAGCGCATCGACCTCAAGTACGCCACCGGCACCCTGGCCCACGAACACCTGATGAGCAGCATCGAGCTGTACGCCACGGCGGTGATCCCGCGGGTGCGGGAGCTGCTGGCCGACTGAGCCCGCGACCCCCGCCTTGCCGGGCGCTCAGGCCGCCGCTTGCCGGCGCGGAGGACTATCTGGTCAAGCCTGCCGAAGTCGCCGAACTGCTGGCCAGAATCCGGGCGCTGCTCCGCCGTCACCAGGACGCGGCACGCCGACTCCCCCTGGGCCTGCGAAGCTGGTTGGACGTGGGCAACCGCCGGGCGCGGCGGCGACGACTGAACCCACGCCGGTGCCGGGCGGCCACGTGGCGGCCGCCCGGCACGGCATCGGCGTGCGTCAGATCAGACGAGCCCGCCGAGGGACGGGTCGCTGATGCTGTCCTTGCCGTTCTCGACGTGGCCCGCGTACCGGTACTCGAAGGCGGCGTCACCCGCGACGCTGACGGTCAGGTCGTACCAGCCGTGGGTACGGGAGAGCGGCCACTGCGCCCGCTCCGTCTCGCCGGGCCGCAGCGACAGCTTGACCGGACGGGAGTTGTAGAGGTCCCGGACGGTTACCTCGACCCGCTTCGACCCACGGTTGGTGAGCGTGAGGGCGACCTTGAAGTCCCGCTCGTCGTACGAGGGGGTGACGTCGAGGTTCGACCGGCCGCCCGTGAACCGGCGGAAGAACCCGTTCGGCCCGTGCACCGACAGGTCGTACCCGGACTCGACCTTCCACGTGTCCGACAGGTGCTTGCCCGGCTCGACGGTGAAGCTGCGCGGGGCGTCCGCGCTGCCTGCCTGGCGGACCTGGAAGACCGCGGCGACCCCGCCCGAGTTGCGGAAGTCGATCCGGAACGCGCCGTCGGCGAGGTGCCCGTCGGCGTGCAGGGTGTACGGGATCGGCCGCGCCGGGCGCACCCCGCGCTCCTGCTTCGGCAGCCGCTGGTCCGCCGGCGGGACCGGCACCTCGTCGGGGTGCCGGACCAGCTCGTCGGGCTTGAAGTCGTCGGTGTCGGGCAGTCTGACCTCGCGTGAGCGGTTCGGGTGTCGGAAATCGAAGGCCGTGGTCAGGTCGCCGACGACGGCACGCCGCCACGGGGTGATGTTCTGCTCGATCAGGTCCGGCCGGCCGTGTCCGAACCGCGCCTCCAGGAACTTGATCAGCGAGGTGTGGTCGAAGACCTGGGAGTTCACGTAGCCGCCGCGGGTCCACGGCGACACGATGATCATCGGTACGCGAAGGCCGAGCCCGTAGGGTCCGGCCGGGTGGTTGGCGTCGCCGGGGAAGATCTCGTTGGTGGTGGGCACCGTGGACTGCCCGTGCTCCCGCGACTGCGGCGGGGTCGGCGGGACCACGTGGTCGAAGAAGCCGCCCTCCTCGTCGTACGTGATGAAGAGCGCCATCTTGCTCCACACCTCGGGGTTCGCCGCGAGGATGTCGATGACCTGCGAGATGTACCAGGAGCCGTACGCCGGCTCCCAGTTCGGGTGCTCGGTGTACGCCTCGGGAGCGGTGATCCAGGAAACCTGGGGCAGGCGTCCCGCCTCGACGTCGGCGCGGAAGTCGGCCAGCAGCGCCTCCGGGTCGCGGCCCTGCGTCCTGATCTCGGTGCCGGTCTTGGCCTTGTCTGCCAGCGGCGTTCCGGGCTGCGCGTTCTGGTACTGGTGGAAGTAGAGCAGCGAGTTGTCGCCGTAGTTGCCGATGTACGGGTCGTTCGTCCAGCCCCAGGAGCCGCCGGCGTTCAGGCCGGTGCCGACGTCCTGGTAGATCTTCCAGGAGATGCCGTTGCGCTCCAGCCGCTCCGGGTAGGTGGACCAGTCGTAGCCGGCCTCCGCGTTGGTGATGACCGGACCGCCACCCTTGCCATCGTTGCCGACCCAGCCGCTGAACATGTGGTAGCGGTTCGGGTCGGTCGGCCCCATCAGCGAACAGTGGTAGCTGTCGCAGACAGTGAAGGCGTCGGCGAGCGCGTAGTGGTACGGCAGGTCCTGGCGGGTGTGGTAGGTCATCGCCGTGACGCCCTTGTTCGGCACCCACCTGTCGAACCGGCCGTCGTTCCAGGCGGCGTGCCCGTCGTTCCAGCCGTGCGGCGGGTCCGGCAGGAAGGTCTGGCCGAGGTCCTTCACCTCGGGCCGGAAGGGCAGCAGCTCGTCGGCCCCATTGGGCTGGTGCCACACGTCCTTGCCGGACGGCAGTGTCGCCGGATGGGGGTCACCGAATCCGCGTACGCCGCGCATGGTGCCGAAGTAGTGGTCGAAGGAGCGGTTCTCCTGCATCAGGATGATGATGTGCTCGACGTCCTTGATCGTGCCCGTCCGGTTGTTCGCCGGGATGGCGAGCGCCTTGCTGAGGTCCAGCGGGAGCGCCGCGCCGATCGCGGGGACTCCCATCGCCTTGAGGAACGTGCGCCGATCCACCGTGCCCATAACTCCGCCTTTTGTGCGATCTGGTCGAGAAACTGGCGACCGGACGCTACCGACGACGGGTTGACGGCAGATGACCGTAGTTCGTTGGTTTTGCGACCACTCGTCGACCGGCTCTGGGCCCTCGATGAGTGCCGGTCACGCCGCCGTGACGTCGACCCGGGTGAGCCGTCGATGCCCGCTCGGGCTCAGGCCGTGCACGCGTTTGAAGGCCGCGCTGAAGCCGAACGCGTCCGCGTACCCGAGGCGACGCGCCACGGCGGCGACCGTCGCTGTTGATTCGGACAGCAGGTCGGCGGCCACCGCCATGCGCCAGTCGGTCAGGTAGGTGAGCGGTGGTTCACCCACCAATGCGGTGAACCGTTTCGCCAGTGTGGACCGGGACACCCCGGCCTGGGCGGCCAGGTCGGCCAGGGTCCACGGTCGGCCCGGCGCGTCGTGCATGGCGCGCAGCACCGGACCGACAGTGTCGTCGCTCAGCGCGCGGTACCAGCCGGGCGCCTCGGCCTCCGGCTGGTCGAACCAGTCCCGGACCGTGCACACCAACAACCAGTCCAGCAGACGGTCCAGCACGACCTGCCGTCCGGGCCGACCCGCGTTGAGTTGGGCGTCCAGGTAGTCGCGCAGCGCGGCGCAGTCCTGGTCTTCCGGCACGACGAGCACCGGCGGCAGCGCGCCCAGCAACCGCTGAGGCACCCGACCCCGGACGTGGTACACCCCGACCAACAGCACGAGGCGGTCGGTGTGATCCGCGTCCACCGGGTCGACGACCCCGGTCTGGCCGCGCCGGACGTCCCGCAGTTCCCCGGGCTCGAAGCTCGACCGGGGCTCGGCGGAGAAGACGAACGGCGCCGGCCCGCGCACGATGGCCGCCTCGCCGACCCGGACCAGGCGAGGCTTGTCGCTGTCCGGATGGGAGATCCAGCCCTCGCCCCGCATCGGAACACAGAGCGTCAGCGGGGCGCCGTCGGTGAACCGCAGCGCCCACGGCGGCGTCAGCACCGACCGGCCGAAGGCCGCGCCGTCGGCGTGCAGACCGCGCAGCAGATTGTCGAACGGGTCCATGTCTCCGACGATAGGTCGCGGAGGATGGACCGCGGACGATCGGACATGCCCGGCGTACGACAGGACATGTCCCGCAAACGACCGGGCGCGTTGACTCGTGGTCATGACGACGAACGCACCTTCGACACTCGTGATGGCCGGCACCGGCAAGACCGGTCGCCGGCTGGTCCAGACGCTGCGGGCGGCGGGTCACCACGCCCGGGCCGCCTCTCGCTCCGGTGAGGTGCGCTTCGACTGGTCGCGGCGGGACACCTGGCGGCCGGCCGTGGCAGGTGCCTCTGCTGTCTATCTGCTCGCTCCGGAGGACCCGGCGCTGGCCACCGACTTCGTGACGCAGGCAGTCGACTCAGGTGTCGGCCGGATCGTGGCGCTCTCCGGGCGCGGGATCGACCGGATCGGTAACTTCTCCCCCGGCATGCTCGCCGCGGAAGAGGCAGTGCGGAAGTCCGGCATCGAGTGGACGATCATCCGGGCGAACAACTTCAGTCAGAACTTCAGCGAGGACCTGTTTCGCCAACCACTGCTCGACGGTCGGCTGGCCCTGCCGATGGGGGCCACGCCCGAGCCGTTCGTCGACGCCCAGGACGTCGCCGACGTGGCGGCCACGC
>NZ_JAGPXZ010000220.1:0-8168 GCF_018070305.1 Micromonospora sp. M51
AGAGCTTCGCGGTGACCTGCTACGACCCCGACGCGCCGACCGGTAGCGGTTTCTGGCACTGGGTGCTGGTGAACCTGCCGGCCAGCGTCACCCAGTTGCCCAGCGGGGCGGGCGGCGCGGCGGGCGCCGACCTCGGCGGGGCGTTCTCGGTGCGTAACGACTACGGCGACCAGGGTTACGGCGGGGCGGCTCCGCCCCCCGGCGACCGCCCGCACCGGTACGTCTTCGCGGTGCACGCCGTGGACGTCGAGCGCCTCGACCTGACCCCGGACGCCACCCCCGCCTACGTGGGCTTCAACCTCACGTTCCACACCCTGGCGAGAGCGGTAATCCGCCCCACGTACCAGATCAAGGAGTAACCGCCGCCCAGCCGCCGCGATCTTGCACTTTCTGTCCCGACTTTCTCGACATAAAGGGCATAGCGACGACCGAAAGCGCAAGATCGCGCGGCGATGGGGTCAGGAGGGGACTCTGGCCACGGCGAAGACGGACTGGCCGAAGGGTGGGAGGACCAGTTGCTCGGCGGCTTTGGTGGCGGGCAGGACGAGGGTGTCGTACACCTTGACCATCGGGCCCTCCTTCGGCATCAGCCGGAAGACCTTGGTGGCCATGAAGTAGCCGATCAGCCCGAGCGCGTTCGCGTAGTGGATCTTCTCGACGGTCAGGCCGGCGTCGGCCATCGCCGCACCGAGCGTCTTCTTGGTGTAGCGGCGGACGTGCCCGGTGGCGATGTCGGCCGGACCCATCGCGAACTGGAACGCGGGCACGATGATGATCACGGCGCCGCCGGGTCGGACCAGGTCGCGCATGCTCCGCAGCGCGCCCACGTGGTCCTCGATGTGCTCCAGGACGTTGTACGAGACCGCGGCGCTGTAGTCGCCCCGGCCGTTGTGCGGCAGCAGCATCTGCCGGACGTCGATGTTCGGACGGTCGGCGAGGCGCTCCTTGAGCTGCACCAGCCGGTCCGGGTCGGCCTCGGTGGCGGTGAACCGGGGCAGCCGCTCTGACCATTCCAGCGCGTAGTCACCAAGGCCGCTGCCGATCTCGATCGGGTCGTCGCCGAGGTACGGCACGGCCAGCTCGATGAACCAGCGACGGTGGTTGACAGCGGTTGCCAGGCCTTCCAGCACCTCGGACTGCACGCGCTGATCCCCAGTGATTTCTGCCATGCGTCGATTCCTCACGATATGAACTCGACCCGTGCCTGGACCGACAGAGTGAATCATCCGCTGGGACGGCAGAAGAATCGGGGCATCGGGGTGGCCGAATTGTGGTCGGGGGGGTGGATTCGTGATCGGCGGTCGGCGAACCCGGCACATAGTACGGCAGTACCCCGAAACATGTCACGGCGGTGCCATGCGCTGACTACCCTATGAATTGTCATGACTACTCCTGAATCGGACGTGCCCAGCGGCAGCGACGGCCCGGCCGCCGCGCCGTCGGCGGAGGGGGCCTCCGGTGCCGTTCGGCCTTCCCGCAGGGGGAAATGGGCGGATCTGGCCGCAGTGCTGAGCTTCGTGGTGCTCGGCTTCTGGGTCACCGGTCGACTCTGGCTGGACCCGGGCAGCGATGTGCGGGACAACCAGTCCGACCAGTCGCAGTTCGAATGGATGATGGCCCACGGAGCGCGAGTAGTCACGCACTTTGCGTATCCGTTCCATTCCAATCAGATGAACGTGCCCGACGGCGTGAATCTGATGGCCAATACGTCCGTATTATCCATTTCATTGCCAATGACGCCGATCACCCTGCTGTTCGGGCCGCGCGCGTCATTCCTGGTCTTTCTCACCGTCGGCATGATTGCCACCGCCACGGCCTGGTATTTCGTGCTCTCCCGGGTCCTGATCGGCAGCCGGGGACCGGCCTGGCTGGGCGCCGGCTTCTGCGCGTTCGCACCGGCGATGGTGTCGCACGCCAATGGTCACCCGAACATCGTGTCGCAGTTCGTCGTCCCGTTGATCATCTGGCGCACGCTACGACTCGGCGAACCGGGCCGCTGGCTGCGCAACGGGGTCCTCCTCGCGCTCGTCATCGTCTGGCAGGCATTCCTCAACCTGGAGATCCTGCTGATGACCGCGATCGGGCTCGGCGTGGTCATCGGTGTGCTCGCCGTCGGCCGCGCGGACATCCGGTCACGGGCCCGGTCCTTCCTCGCCGGCCTGGCCGTCGCCGCCGGGATCGCCGCGCTCCTGCTGGCGTACCCCCTGTACGTGCAGTTCTTCGGCCCGGACGCGTACTCCGGGCTGTCCCGCCTGATCCGCGGCTACTCCAGTGACCTGGCCTCGTTCGTCGCGTACTCCCGGGAGTCCCTCGCCGGGAACGCGCGCACCGCAGCGGGCCTGGCCAAGAACCCGACCGAGGAGAACAGCTTCTTCGGCTGGGCACTGGTGGTGCTGGTGATCGCCCTGGTCTGGTGGTTGCGTCGCTCGATAGTGGTGCTCGCGCTGGCCGGGCTCGGGTTGCTCTTCGCGGTGCTCTCACTGGGTCGGGAGGTCCGCTTCAACAACCGGGGTACCGGTGTGCCGGGCCCCTGGGCGGCGTTGGAGAACCTGCCCATCCTGCACTCGGTGGTGCCGACGCGCTGGGCGTTGGCGATAACCCCGATCATCGGGCTGCTGCTCGCCTACGGCGCCGAACGGGCCCGCGAGTTGGCGTACGCGCACCCGGTGGCCCGGGGACAGATCCGCTTCGTCACCGCCACCATGCTCACGATGGCCCTGTTGCCGATCGTTCCCACCCCGCTGCCGGTGGCCCGCCTCGACCCGATCCCCACCTTCGTGACCAGTGGGGCCTGGCGTCCGTACGTGAGCGGTGGGCGCAGTGTGGTCACCCTGCCGTTGCCGGACACCACGTACGCGGAGCCGCTGCGCTGGTCCGCGTCGACCCGGCTGGACATGCCGCTGGCACGGGGCTACTTCCTCGGCCCGGACACCCGCCCGAACGCCGACCCGCCGAAGGTCGCGCTGTTCGGCGCGGTTCCGCGCCCCACCAGCAACTTCTTCGCCACCATCCGGCGCACGGGCGCGGTGCCGCCGATCACCCCGCAGAGTCGGGTCCGAGCGGTCGACGACCTGCGCTACTGGCGGGCTGGGGTGGTGATCCTCGGGCCACACGAGCACGAGGCCGCGCTGCGTCGGGGGATGACCGAGCTGACCGGGATCGAACCGGTCTTCACCGGTGGGGTGTGGGTGTGGGACGTCCGGTCGTTGACCGACTGAGCCGCGCCGGCCCAGCCCTTACCTAACGGACGCAGCAGCCCTGGCAGACCTTCGGCCGGGGCAGGGTGAAGGCGAGGCAGCAGGTACGCCGCTGCACTGTCGGCTCACCGGTCGGCCCGGGCACCAACTCGATCAGGTCGGTCAGGTCGAGTGCGCCGAGCAGGGTCTCGATGCTCTGCACCGTGGAGCCGGGCAGACCGTCGGCGGCCCGCAGGATGCCGTGCGCGATGCCGGAGGCGACCGAGCCGAGCAGCGTCCGGGTGCCCACCCGGACCTCGGACTGGATCGCCGTGATGAGCGGCGCCAGATGGGCGTCGAGCAGTGACGCGCGCAGTGCGGCGAGTAGCTCCGCCTCGTCGGCGACGACCCGCACCTCCGGCAGGCCGGCGAGCGCCAGCGGGTCGTTCGGCAGCACTGCCACCGTGGTGCCCCGCCGCAGACCCATGGTGAGCAGCTGCCGGTGGTCCTCGAAGTGGATCAGGAGGTCGGCCGGATCGAGCAGTGGCACCCGCCGGGCGGAGGCCCAGCCGAGCACGACCGGCAGCGCGGCCCAGTAGCTGTACGACTTCCAGGCCAGTGCCGCGCAGGCGTGCGGGGTGCCGCCCCAGCGGACGGCGGCGCCGTTCAGCAGCTCCGGCAGTCGGCTGCCGTCGATCAGGGTGGTGGCGGGCGACCAGCCGAACTCGTCCTCGACCAGCAGACCCCGGGCGAGGCCGGGGAGGTCGTCGGTGCCGAACATGGCCCGAAGCGCAGCGGTGACGGGAGCGAGCGGCGTGGTGGCGGCCTCCCACCTCGGCATCACCGCTGTCACCTGAGTCGTCCCCTGTCTCTGTGACCGAGGAGTGCGCCCCGGCGGACGAACGAGTGCCGTCCTGAGCTAAGGCTAGCCTAACCAGACCTGCGACCGTAAGGGAAGGCTCACCTTGGTCCAATCCCGGAGGCGCAGGTCACTCCGCATCCGGCGGGTGTGACGCCTCGGCTACTACCCGGAGCCGATGCTGGGAAACGCCGCCACACGGCTGGTGTCTTCGGTGAATTGTCAAGCGGTGTGTCGAAAAGATGCCACATGAGTGTGTGCTCGGGCACGGAACGTGAAACTTATATCCCCGGCCACGAGGAAGCTGATGACGACCTCACCCCTCGAACGGGCTGCCGACTCCTTCGCGGCCGAACTCGCCCGGCAACGGACCGGGCGCGGGCTGTCAAAGAAGCAACTGGCCGTTCTGATGGGGTTCGACCCGTCCTACGTGAGCCACGTCGAGGGGCGCCGGCACCGCCCCACCGAGGACTTCGCCCGCCGAGCCGAGGCCGTCCTGGAAGCCAGCGGCGCGATCTGGCAACGCTTCCGGGAGTACGACGACCTACGGCACGCCCGGGTGGGCCAGCCGCACCGCGGGCCGTACCTGCCGGGACAGTGGCTGCCACCCGGCACCGGGCTGGTCGTGGAACGGGAACTGGCCACCCTCACCCACACCGAGGACGGCTACCGGTGCGTCATCCGCCGGGAGCTGTACAACGCCGGCCTTGAGCCGGTCACCCGCTACCTGGTCCGGGTCGCCGTCGACCGCTACCCGAACGACCCCGGCCGCTCCAACCGGCACCACCGGGAGCACCCCCTCACCTTCGCCGAGCTGCAGATACAGGCCCGCCGGGACGACGGCGGCGGGGACCCGGAGCCGATGCACTGGCGGGCCAAACACGACCGGGACGCGTTCAAGGAGATCTGGCTGCTCTTCGAGAACGGAGAGCGGCGCTTCCCCCTCTACCCGGGTGACCGGGCCACCGTCGAGTACGCGTACAGCGTCGGGCACGAGAAGTGGGGCCTCTGGTTCCAGCGAGCCGTCCGGCTGCCCACCCGGCAGCTGGCCGTACGCCTGGACCTGCCGGCGGCGCTCGACCCACAGGTCTGGGGCGTGGAGACCTCGCTCAGCGCGGAGGAGGGCCCGCTGCGGACGGCCCCGCAGCGTCACGACGAGGACGACCGGGCGATCTACGACTGGCAGACCGACGACCCGCCGTTGAACGCCCGCTACCGGATGCAGTGGCGCTTCCGGGCCCGACCGGACACCGAACCGGACGTCGGACCCGGCGCCACCCGGGTCCGACCCAGCGACCGGATGCGCGGCCTCGGCGTGCTGCAACGCGGCGCCGATCTGCTCCGCCAGCGTGCCCGCCCGTTCGATCTGCCCAGTGAGGAACGGGGGGCCCGGGCCGTTGTCGACCGGCTCACCGCGATCCTGACCCGGTTGGACGAGCTGCACCCGTTCAGCAAGGGAGTGGGGGTCGCCGCCCCGCAGTTCGGCATCGACCGGGCGGCAGCGGTGGTGCGGCCCCCCGACCGGGCGGCGGAGCCGGTCGTGCTGCTCAACCCCCGGGTGGTCGACGCCGACCTGGAAACCGACGAGCAGTACGAGGGCTGCCTCTCCTTCTTCGACCACCGAGGCCTGGTGCCCCGACCGCTGCGCCTGGACGTGGAGCACGCCCGGTGGGACGGCAGCCGGATCATCACCTCGTTCGAGTTCGGCATGGCCCGCCTTGTCGCACACGAGGTCGACCACCTGGAGGGCCGGCTCTACGTGGACCGGATGGCACCCGGCGTGCCGTTGGTGCCGGTGGAGGAGTACCGCGAGACCGCCCACCCGTGGAGTTACTGACCGACGAGGGACCGGGGCGCGTGCCCCAGGGGGCAGGGGCACGCGCCCCGGTGTGGGGGGAGGAACGTCTAGAGGTCACCGAAGGTGTCGTAGCGGATGCGGGGCGGCGGCACGTCGTCCGCGGCGAGCACCCGCAGGGTGGACCGGACCATCCGGGCGGCACCGGAGACGTAGCAGTCGTGCGTGGTCCACGGGCCGTACCGGGCCACCACGTCCGGGATGTCGCCCTGCTCGCCGTCGAAGTCCGGGTCCTCACTGCACGCCGGGGTGACCGACAACCACGGGTGTACGGCCACCAACTCCTGCAACGCGGCCAGGCCGTACAGGTCGGCCGCCTGCCGGGCACCGTAGAAGACGTGCACCCACCGGGTCCGGTTGAAGGTGGCCAACTCCTCCACCAGCGCCTTGATTGGTGCCAACCCGACGCCGCCGGCCACGCAGAGGATGTCCCGTTCCGAGGCGCGGTCCACCGTCATCGACCCCATCGGCGCCGCCAGGCGCAGCAGGTCACCCGGCCGCACCCGCCGGACCAGCGCGCCGGACACCCAGCCGGCCCCGGGAGACCGCACGTGGAACTCCAGCACGTTGTCGTCGTTCGGGGCGTTCGCCACGGAGTAGTTGCGCCACACCCGGGGGTGGTAGCGGGGCACCTCCAGGCTCACGTACTGCCCCGCCTGCCAGCGCAGCGGATGCTGCAACGCCCGGCAGGTCAGCACGGCGGTGTCCGGGCCGTACCGCTCGTGGGTCAGCACCTCGGCGTGCCAGAACGGCGGGTCGTCGTCGGCGGCCGCGCCGGCCACCATCAGGGCGGCGATCGCCGCGTACGCCTCCCGCCACGCCTGGTCGTACTCCAGGTTCCAGCCGTCACCGGCGATGCTGCGCAAGGCGTCCAGCAGCGCGGTGCCCATCGTCGCGTAGTGCTGCTCGTCGACGTGGTACTTACGGTGGTCGCGACCCAACGCCCGGAGGAACTCGTCGAAGCTCTCCGGGTCGTCGACGGTGTGGATCGCCGCGATGATCGCTTCGAGCAGGCGGTCGCCCTGGCCGGTCATCTGCACCGGGAAGAGCTGCCGCAGGGCGGGGTCGAGCAGGAACAGCCGAGCGTAGAAGTGACCGCTCAACCGGACCCGGTCGTCCTCGACCAGGGCCCAGCTCTCCTTCAGCAACCGCGCGAGGTTGTCCACGGGCGCTCCTTCTCCAGACGGCAACGGATCGGGCGCCCATAGAATCTCCACGGAGAGTGTCGACTGGTCGCACAGAATGTGCGATCGGCTCATGCTGGCCGGTCGGCCATGTCACCGCCGCCGCCCGTCGGGCAGAGTGGTGCGGTGACCGTTGAGCTGACCCGCCCGGTGTCCCGCCGACTGCTGGGCACCGAGACGCTGCTGGTCCTCGGCCTCTCCCTCGGCCAGTCCGCGATCTACGCGGTGGTGTCGATCATCGCGAAGTTGACCGCCGACGGTCCGCTCTCCAAGCAGACCGCCTCGTTGAACACCTCGGCGTCGGCCCGACCCTGGCTGGACCTCACGTACCAACTGCTCGGCATCGTGTTCGCGCTGCTGCCGGTGCTGCTCGCCGTACACCTGCTCAGCCGTGACCCCGGCGACCCGGCGCGGACCCTCGGCCTGGACGCCCGGCGGCCCGGCCAGGACGTGGCGCGCGGTGCCGGCCTGGCGGCGCTCATCGGCCTACCCGGGCTGGCGCTGTTCTGGGTCGCGGCCCACCTGGGCCTCAACGCGACGCTGGTGCCGGCCGCGCTGCCGGATGTGTGGTGGGCGGTCCCGGTGCTGATCCTCGCCGCCGTGCAGAACGCCGTGCTGGAAGAGGTGATCGTGGTCGGCTACCTGGCCACCCGGCTGCGCCAGCTCCACTGGCGGCTGGCCGCGATCATCGCGGCCAGCGCGCTGCTCCGCGGCTCCTACCACCTCTACCAGGGCTTCGGCGCGTTCGTCGGCAACGCCGTCATGGGTGTGGTGTTCAGCCTCTTCTACCTGCGCACCCGGCGGGTGATGCCGCTGGTCATCGCGCACACACTGCTCGACGTGTTCGCCTTCGTCGGCTACGCGCTGCTGCCCCGCGAATGGTTCGACTGGCTCTGACCGGTCAGCCCCGACCGGGTCGATAGACGGCCACCGCCCGGGCCGCGAGCCGGTCGGCCGCCGCCGCGTCACCCAGCGCCGCCGCGAGCACCGCCGCCCCCGGCAGCAACCGGGCCACCAGCCGCAACGCCACCCAACCACCGGCCAGCGCGGTGAGCGGCGCGGCCAACCGCGCGGCCGCCTCCGCCGCCCGAGGC
>NZ_JAGPXZ010000221.1:0-8125 GCF_018070305.1 Micromonospora sp. M51
GCCCGGCGTCGTCGGCTTGTACTTACGGATAGCCATTGTCTACACCCCTCAGCTGACCGGGCCGCCGAAGGCCTCGATGCGGTCACCGTCAGCCAGCTTCACGATCGCCCGCTTGGTCGCCTTGCGCTGACCGAAGCCGGTCTTGGTGCGCTTGCGCTTACCCTGGCGGTTGAGCGTGTTGACCGTCAGGACGCGGACGTTGAAGATCTGCTGGATAGCGATCTTGATCTCGGTCTTGTTCGCGTCCGGGTGCACCAGGAAGGTGTACCAGTTCCGGTTCAGCTCGCTGTAGCTCTTCTCCGAGACGACCGGCGCAACGATGATGTCGCGCGGATCGGCGATGGTGCTCACTTGCCACCCTCCTCGGTGGTCTCGGCGGGCACGCCCAGGAACTCGTCCAGGGCGTCCTTGGTGAAGACCACGTCGTCGGCCACCAGCACGTCGTACGTGTTCAGCTGGCCGGACTCGATCAGGTGCACCCGCGGCTCGTTGCGCAGCGACACCCAGTTCAGTTCGTCGGTGCTGCTCAGCACCACCAGGACCCGACGGGCCTCGGTGAGCTTGGTCAGCGTGGCCAGGGCCGCCTTGGTCGACGGCTTCTCGCCCGAGACGAACGCCTCGACGACGTGCACCTGCCCGGCGCGGGCCCGGTCGGAGAGGGCACCGCGCAGAGCGGCGGCCTTCATCTTCTTCGGGGTCCGCTGGCTGTAGTCGCGCGGCACGGGACCGTGCACGACGCCACCGCCGGCGAACTGCGGCGCGCGGATCGAGCCCTGCCGGGCGCGACCGGTGCCCTTCTGCTTGTACGGCTTCTTGCCGCCACCGGCGACCTCGCCGCGGGTCTTGGCCTTGTGCGTGCCCTGTCGGGCCGCCGCGAGCTGGGCCACCACGACCTGGTGCATCAGCGCGACGTTGGCCTGCACGTCGAAGATGTCCGCCGGCAGCTCGACCGAGCCACTGGTGGTGCCTTCGACGGTGCGCACGTCAACGGTGGTCACTTGGCCGCACCGCCCTTCTTCACCTTGCTCTTGGCCGCGGTACGGACCAGAACGAGCGCGCCCTTCGGACCAGGAATGGCACCCCGGACGAGCAGCAGGTTGTTCTCGGTGTCGACCGCCTGGACGGTGAGGTTCTGCACGGTGTACCGCACGCCACCCATCCGGCCGGCCATCCGGGTGCCCTTGAAGACACGACCCGGAGTGGCGCAGGCGCCGATGGAGCCGGGCGAGCGGTGCTTGCGCTCGACACCGTGGCTGGCGCGCAGACCGTGGAAGCCGTGCCGCTTCATCGGGCCGGCGTAGCCCTTGCCCTTGGTCTTGCCGGTGACGTCGATGGTGACGCCGGCCGGGAACTCCTCGACAGTGACTTCCTGGCCGAGCGAGTATTCCCCAGCGTCGGTGGTGCGCAGCTCGACGATGTGCCGGCGCGGCGCCACGTCCGCCTTGGCGTAGTGACCGCTGATCGGCTTCTTGACCTTGCGCGGGTCGATGGTGCCGTACGCCAGCTGGACCGCGGAGTAACCGTCCTTCTCGGCGCTACGAACCTGGCTGATGACGCACGGGCCGGCCTCGACCACGGTCACGGGAACAACACGGTTGTTGTCCCAGACCTGGGTCATGCCGAGCTTGGCGCCCAGGATCCCCTTGACTTGCCTGTCCATTTGTCCGGTCCCTACAGCTTGATCTCGATGTCGACGCCAGCCGGCAGGTCTAGGCGCATGAGCGAGTCGACCGTCTTCGGGGTCGGGTCGATGATGTCGATCAGCCGCTTGTGCGTGCGCATCTCGAAGTGCTCGCGCGAGTCCTTGTACTTGTGCGGCGAGCGGATAACGCAGAAACGGTTGATCTCCGTGGGCAGCGGCACCGGGCCCGCGACCTGCGCCCCGGTGCGCGTCACCGTCTCGACGATCTTCCGAGCCGAGGAGTCGACGACCTCGTGGTCATAGGCCTTGAGCCGGATGCGGATCTTCTGTCCCGCCATGGTGGCTTCTGTTCCTTCTCTCGATGCCGCTGTGTTGCGGGCGCCTGTACCGGCTGGTACAGGCCCACTTCGCCGACCCCCGCGGTCGGGCGTGTCGCGCCCTCGGGCCGAGCTCCGCCCCGTGGTTCCGGAGTGGTGCTGACCGCGCGGTGGGTCAAGGCGCCGATCGCATTACCGCGACCTGAACGCCGTGCGAGGGTGGTTGGCGACTGGACCGCCAACCACCCTTCGCTCGACTGCCGCGCCACCCGGAGGTTCAGCGAAAGCCGAACACAGGCGACGAACTGTCGTTACGCAACCTGACTAGTATGCCGCACGACCGGCGGCGGGTCTAATCGGGGTTACCTAGCTCACTTGTTGATCTTGGTGACGAACCCGGCGCCGACGGTGCGGCCACCCTCGCGGATCGCGAACTTGAGGTTCTCCTCCATGGCGATGGGCTGGATCAGCTTCACCGACATGGAGGTGTTGTCACCCGGCATGACCATCTCGGTGCCCTCGGGGAGGGTGACGACACCGGTGACGTCAGTGGTCCGGAAGTAGAACTGCGGACGGTAGTTCTGGAAGAACGGGGTGTGCCGGCCGCCCTCCTCCTTGGAGAGGATGTAGACCGTCGCCTCGAACTCCGTGTGCGGGGTGTTCGAGCCCGGCTTCACGACGACCATGCCGCGCTCGACCTCGTCGCGCTTGGTACCACGCAGCAGCAGGCCGACGTTCTCACCTGCGCGGGCGTCGTCCAGGGTCTTCCGGAACATCTCGATCGCGGTGACCTTGGTCTTGAAGCTCTTCTCCTTGATACCGACGAGCTCAACATCCTCGTTCGGCAGGAGAACGCCGCGCTCCACGCGACCGGTGACGACGGTGCCACGACCGGTGATCGTGAAGACGTCCTCAACCGGCATCAGGAACGGCTTGTCAACCTCGCGCTCCGGCTGCGGGATCGAGGTGTCGACAGCGGTCATCAGCTCCAGCAGCTTGCCGGTCCACTCGGGGTCACCCTCGAGGGCCTTCAGCGCCGAAACCCGAACGACCGGCAGGTCGTCACCCGGGTACTCCTGCGAGGAGAGCAGCTCACGGACCTCGAGCTCGACGAGCTCCAGGAGCTCCTCGTCATCGACCATGTCGCTCTTGTTGAGCGCCACGACGATGTACGGCACACCGACCTGACGGGCCAGCAGCACGTGCTCGCGGGTCTGCGGCATCGGGCCGTCAGTCGCCGCCACCACCAGGATCGCGCCGTCCATCTGCGCGGCACCGGTGATCATGTTCTTGATGTAGTCGGCGTGCCCAGGGCAGTCGACGTGCGCGTAGTGCCGCGACTCGGTCTGGTACTCGACGTGCGCGATCGAGATCGTGATGCCGCGGGCCTTCTCCTCCGGCGCCTTGTCGATCTCGTCGAACGGCGTGTAGGGGTTCAGGTCCGGGTACTGGTCGTGCAGGACCTTGGTGATGGCCGCCGTCAGCGTCGTCTTACCGTGGTCGATGTGACCAATGGTGCCGATGTTGACGTGCGGCTTAGTCCGCTCGAACTTAGCCTTCGCCACTGGTGTCCTCCTGTGGACTTCTTGGTTCGTACGCCCGGCGCGCCGGTCGGCGCTTAGGACTCTGTCGACAGCCTTTCCGGCCTGACGGCCGGAGAGCCTTTGTGGGTTCTGCGGCGATGAAGCCTACAGGCCCGGTCTCACGCGATCCGATCGTGGTGGCCGCGGGCGGGTGAAACCTCCCGCGACCAACCACGAATCACCTGTTCAGGGTGCTACTCGCCCGTCGCCTTAGCGATGATCTCCTTGGCCACCGAGGCCGGAACCTCGGCGTAGGAGTCGAACTGCATGCTGTAGCTCGCCCGGCCCTGGGTCTTCGACCGCAGGTCGCCGACGTAGCCGAACATCTCCGACAACGGCACCAGAGCCCTGACGATGCGGGCGCCACTGCGCTCCTCCATCGCCTGGATCAGGCCGCGGCGGGAGTTGAGGTCGCCGATGACGTCACCCATGTTCTCCTCAGGAGTGGTGACCTCAACGGCCATCATCGGCTCAAGGAGTGCGGGATCGGCCTTGCGGGCCGCGTCCTTCATCACCATGGAGCCGGCGATCTTGAATGCCATTTCCGACGAGTCGACCTCGTGGTACTGGCCGTCCAGCAGGGTCAGCTTCACGCCGACCAGCGGGAAGCCGGCGAGGATGCCGTACTGCATCGCGTCCTGCGCACCCGCGTCCACCGAGGGGATGAACTCCCGGGGGATGCGGCCACCGCTGACGGCGTTGGCGAACTCGTAGGTCGGCGAGTCGTTGTCCAGCGGCAGCGGCTCGACGCTCACGATCACGCGGGCGTACTGGCCGGAACCACCGGTCTGCTTCTTGTGGGTGTACTCGACCTTCTCCACCTTGCGGCGGATGGTCTCGCGGTACGCCACCTGCGGCTTGCCGATGTTGGCTTCGACGTTGAACTCGCGGCGCATCCGGTCGACCAGGATGTCCAGGTGCAGCTCGCCCATGCCGGAGATGACCGTCTGACCGGTCTCCTCGTCCAGCTTGACGCGGAAGGTCGGGTCCTCCTCGGCCAGCCGCTGGATGGCGGTGCTGAGCTTCTCCTGGTCGGCCTTGGTCTTCGGCTCGATGGCGACCTCGATGACCGGCTCCGGGAAGGTCATCGACTCCAGGATGACCGGGTTCGCCGGGTCGGACAGCGTGTCACCGGTGGTGGTCTGCTTGAGACCCTGCACCGCGATGATGTCGCCAGCCTGGGCCGAGCTGCGCTCTTCCCGCTTGTTGGCGTGCATCTGGTAGATCTTGCCGATGCGCTCCTTGCGGTCCTTGGTGGAGTTGACCACCTGGGTGCCGGTCTCGACCACGCCGGAGTAGACCCGGACGTAGGTGAGCTTGCCAAGGTGCTTGTCGGTCTGGATCTTGAAGGCCAGACCGGAGAACGGCTCCGACTTCGAGGGCTTACGCACCAGCGGGGTCTCACCGTCGGTGGCCGTACCCTCGATCGCCGGAACGTCCAGCGGCGACGGCAGGAAGTCGACCACGGCGTCGAGCATGGGCTGGACGCCCTTGTTCTTGAACGCCGAGCCGCAGAGCACCGGGTTGGCCTTGCCGGCGATGGTGGCACGCCGGATGGCGGCCTTGATCTCCTCGACGGAGACCTCTTCGCCCTCCAGGTACTTCTCCATCACCGCGTCGTCGACGTCGGCGAGGGTCTCCATCAGCTTCTCGCGCCACTCGGCAGCGGAGTCGGCCAGGTCGGCCGGGATCTCCTCAACCGCGTAGTCCTCACCCTTCTGGGTCTCCCCACGCCAGGTGAGGGCGCGCATGCCGATCAGGTCGACGACACCGATGTGGTCACCCTCGAGCCCGATCGGGATCTGGAGCACCAGCGGGGTGGCGTTCAGCCGGTCGATCATCATCTGCACGCAGCGGAAGAAGTCGGCACCGGTCCGGTCGAGCTTGTTGACGAAGCACATCCGCGGGACGTTGTACTTGTCGGCCTGCCGCCAGACGTTCTCCGTCTGCGGCTCCACGCCGGCGACACCGTCGTAGACCGCGACCGCACCATCCAGGACCCGCAGCGACCGCTCGACCTCGACCGTGAAGTCGACGTGACCCGGCGTGTCGATGATCTGGATCGTGTGGCCCTTCCACTCACACTTGGTGGCAGCGGAGGTGATGGTGATGCCACGCTCCTGCTCCTGCTCCATCCAGTCCATGACGGCAGCGCCCTCGTGGACCTCACCGATCTTGTACGTGATACCGGTGTAGAACAGGATTCGCTCGGTGGTCGTGGTCTTACCGGCATCGATGTGCGCCATGATGCCGATGTTGCGTACGTTGGCGAGCGCGTCTGCGGCGGCCACTTCAATCCCTACTTATCGTCGTCTCGACTCAACTGGTGGCGGTTCCGGCGCCCGTAGGCGCCGGAACCAGGGTGTTACCAGCGGTAGTGCGCGAAGGCCTTGTTCGACTCGGCCATCTTGTGCGTGTCCTCGCGCCGCTTGACGGCGGCACCGAGGCCGTTGCTCGCGTCCAGCAGCTCGTTCATCAGCCGCTCGACCATGGTCTTCTCGCGCCGGGCGCGGGAGTAGGTGACCAGCCAGCGCAGGCCCAGGGTGGTCGCCCGGGTCGGGCGGACCTCGACCGGAACCTGGTAGGTGGCGCCACCGACCCGGCGGCTACGCACCTCGAGGGTCGGCTTGACGTTGTCCATCGCCCGCTTGAGGGTGACGACCGGGTCGGTGCCGGACTTCTCGCGGCAGCCCTCGAGGGCCGCGTACACGATGGACTCGGCGAGCTGACGCTTGCCGCGGAGCAGGATCTTGTTCACCAGCTGGGTGACCAGCGGCGAGTTGTACACCGGGTCAGCGACCAGCGGCCGCCGCGGAGCGGGTCCCTTACGCGGCATGTCAGCTCTTCTCCTTCTTCGCGCCGTAACGGCTGCGCGCCTGCTTGCGGTTGCGGACACCCTGGGTGTCCAGCGAGCCGCGAACGATCTTGTAACGCACGCCGGGGAGGTCCTTCACCCGGCCACCGCGGACGAGCACGATCGAGTGCTCCTGCAGGTTGTGACCGACGCCGGGGATGTAGGCGGTCACCTCGATCTGGCTGCTGAGCTTCACGCGAGCGACCTTGCGCAGCGCCGAGTTCGGCTTCTTCGGGGTGGTGGTGTACACGCGGGTGCACACGCCGCGCCGCTGAGGGGAACCCTTCAGCGCCGGGGTCTTGGTCTTGGTCGTCTTCGCCTGGCGGCCCTTTCGGACCAGCTGCTGGATCGTGGGCACCGGGTTTCTCCGCTCCCTTCGGCCGCATCCGCGGCCGCGCCGTCTGCTCGTTAGCCGGCCTGATGACCGGCTCTCCTACATTCCGACCAGGGCCACCTTGCGGAGACCCCGGCACCCGCGGTCGGGCGTGTCGCCCTCGTCACGGTCCCGTTGCGACGCTCTCGCGTGCGTACCGGGTTTTGTCACCGGCACGCGGGTCGCCCCGCCCCGGATCCTTGGCTTGTCGTGCCGCCGTCCGTAAGCCGGTAACAGCGCACGCACGAGTTGCCCGGGCATGCCCGGGCACAAGGGGAAAGAGTACCTACCACAACCGCCCAGGTCAAAACGGAATGGCCCGGCGGCAGTCTCACACCCGCCAGCCGTATCTCGTCCTGCCCGGTCGCCCGCGATGGGCACCTACGAATACAAGTGTACCGGCTCTCCCGCAGAAGCACCCATCGCCCCCGGGCGGACCGGAAGCCTTCCGCGGGAAACCCCCGTCAGGTGTCGGATCTGTCGATGATCACTTTCAGGTCAGTGCGAGCAGCAGGGCCAGGCCCAGGCCCAGCGCACTGAGCACCGCCCCCACCGCGCCGCAGCTGATCCCCGCCATCGCCAGCCCACGCCCGGTGAACTGGACCGCGGAGGGCGCGGCCGGCCGACCGATCTGCCGCCGGCCGAGCAGCCCGACGACGACCGCCGCACCGCCGGCCAGCACACCCAGCGCGGCGAACGCTCCGGAGGCCCAGGCACCGCCGTCGTTCATGAAGGCCACCCCGAAGCAGATCACCAGTAACGACACCAGGACCGACGCGATCCCCGCCACCAGCGCTCCGATGGCCAGCCCGGAGGTGACCGGCGCCACGTCCAGGTGCACGACACCGAACGGCGTGCCCGACACCGACTCCACCCGCTTCGGCGGCCGGCGTTGGTCGTCGGTGGGTGGCGCAACCGAGCGCCCCGGCGAGCCACCCCACCCGGGACCGTGCCCCGACGGCGGACCCCACCCGTACGGCGTTCCCGGTACACCTGCCGGCGGACCCCAACCCTGCGGCGCCCCCGGCCCCGACGACGGCGGACCCCAGCCATGCGGTGCTCCGGGCCCACCTGCCGGCGGACCCCAACCCTGCGGCGCCCCCGACCCCGACGACGGCGGACCCCAGCCGTACGGCGTTCCCGGCCCACCTGCCGGCGGACCCCAACCCTGCGGCGCCCCCGACCCCGACGACGGCGGACCCCACCCGTACGGCGTTCCCGGCCCGGATGACGGCGGACCCCACCCCTGCGGCGTCGCGGTCGGCGAGATGGAGACCGGGTGCGGCTGGCCGGAGCCGGGCGTCGAGGTCGGGCCCCAGCCGGGGTCCGGCCCCGCAGCGGGCGGCGCATCCGGGC
>NZ_JAGPXZ010000222.1:0-8116 GCF_018070305.1 Micromonospora sp. M51
GGCAGAGGCACACGCCGGTCCGGCTGTCGGCGAGCAGGGCGAGGTCCGCGCTGGTCGGGTGGGTGGCGTGGACGGCTGTGGTGTTCGGCCCGAGCACGCCGTGCTCGGCGAGCAGCGCGGTCGGCGAGCGCCCGTGCACCGCCCGGCACTCGTCGTTCTCGGCCGGCTGCTCGGAGAGGTGCACGTGCAGCGGCGCCTGCCGCTCCCCGGCCCACTCGGCGACAGTGCGGAGCTGGTCGGCCGGGACCGCCCGCACCGAGTGCACAGCCGCGCCGACCCGGACGTGCGGGTCGGTCGGCTGGAACGCCGCGGCCCGTTGTGCCCAGCGGGCCGCGTCCCCGTCGCCGAAGCGGCGCTGCGGCCCGGCCAGCGCCTGGCCGTCCACCGTGGAGGTGAGGTAGGCGGTGTCCAGCAGGGTGTGCCGGATCCCGGCGTGCGCGGCGGCCTCGACCAGCGCCGCGCCCATCTCGTTCGGGTCGTCGTACGCGCCGCCGCCGGGCCGGTGGTGCAGGTAGTGGAACTCTCCCACGCAGGTGACCCCGGCGAGCGCCATCTCCGCGTAGACAGCGCGGGCCAGGGCGAGATAGGTGTCCGGATCCAGCCGGTCCGCGATGGCGTACATCTGGTCCCGCCAGGTCCAGAAGTCACCCCGGCCGCCGTGGGTGCGCCCACGCAGCGCCCGGTGGAAGGCGTGCGAGTGCGCGTTGGCGAGACCGGGCACCGTCAGGCCGGGCAGCGGTACCGCGTCGGGGTACACCTCGACCCCGGCCGGTGGCCTGCTGCTGGGGGTCAGTGGCGTCACCGCCGCGATCCGGCCGGCTTTGACCTCGATGAGCACGTCGGGTGTGGGTTCGGCGTGCTCGGGCAGCCAGGCGTACTGGGCGAGCCAGCGGGCGGTGGTCATGCTCCTCGCTCCCTTTGGAGCTGAATCGTCTGCGACATCAGCGGCCGGGATGATGTCGACGGCTCGGGTGACATCCGCGGCCGGGGCGCTGTCGACGGTTCGGGTGGTGTCAGCGTGTGGGGCGCGAGGGCTGATTCGTTTGCGACATCAGCTCCAAAGCACGACGGCAAGAGGTGCCGACCAGCGCCGCGCCGCAGACCACGCACCCGCGCTCGCCGGAGATCCGAGGCCCCCGGCGACCAACTCGCCAGCTCGTTCACGCGCATGTCAGCTCCTCCAGCACCTGGGCCAGCGCCCGTACCCCGGCCGCACAGTCATCGTCCGTCGCGGCCTCGGCGGGGGAGTGCGAAATCCCGGTCGGGTTGCGCACGAAGAGCATCGCGGTGGGCAGGTGCCCGGCGAGCGCCCCGGCGTCGTGCCCCGCCCCGGTGGGCAGCACCGGAGCGTCGAGCAGCGTGGCCAGCCGCTTGGCCAGCCCACCGTCGAAGGCGACCAGTGGAGTGGCCGACTCCTCGGTGACTGTCACCTCCGTACCGTCGCGGCGGGCCCGCTCGGCGAGCTTGCCGCGCACCGCGTCGATCAGCCCGGTCAGCGTCTGCGGGTCGGCGGCCCGGGCGTCCAACCAGCCGGTCACCTTCGACGGGATCGCGTTGGTGGCGTTGGGTTCGACGGCGACCCGGCCCACCGTGGCGTGCGCGCCGCGCAGCCGGGCCTCCTTGTTGGCGGCCAGCACCGTGAACGCGTAGGTCAGCATCGGGTCGCGCCGGTCGGCCATCCGGGTGGTACCCGCGTGGTTGCCCTCGCCGACGACGTCGAAGCGCCACCTGCCGTGCGGCCAGATCGCGCTGGCCACCGCGACCGGCGCGTCCGTGTCGACCAACGCGCGGCCCTGCTCGACGTGCAACTCCACGAAGGCGCCGAACCGGCCCAGCAGCTCCGGGCGGGCGCCCGCCGGCCGGTCGCCGAGCGCCTCGGCGAAGCTCACCCCGGCCGCGTCGCGCAGGCCGGCCGCGCGCTCGGCCGACAGCGCGCCGGTGAGCAGCCGCGACCCCAGACACGGTACGCCGAAGCGCGCCCCCTCCTCCTCGACAAAGGCACCCAGCACCAGCGGCCGGGCGGGGGTGACGCCGGCGGCGCGCAGCTCGTCCACGGCGAGGAACGCGCTGACGATGCCGAGCGGCCCGTCGTACGCCCCGCCGTGCGGCACCGAGTCGAAGTGGCTGCCGGTGAGCACCGCGTCCGACGCCTCCGGGTCACCCCAGTGGGCGAAGAGGTTGCCGTTGCCGTCCTCGGTGACCGGCATGTCCCGACGCTCGGCCTGCGCGCGGAACCAGGCGCGCAGCTCCCGCTCCGGCTCGGTCAACGCGTACCGCAGGTAGCCGCCGCTGTCGGCGTCCCGCCCGACCGGCGCGATCTCGTCCCACAGCGCCCGGAACCGGGCCGAAAGGTCGTCGCTCACGCCGGTCCGCCCTCGGTCATCGGCACCCGGACGCCGGTGCGGTCGGCGACCTCGCGGGCGCTCTCGTAGCCGGCGTCGACGTGCCGGATGACACCCATCGCCGGGTCGTTGGTGAGCACCCGCTCGATCTTCTGACCGGCCAGGGCGGTGCCGTCCGCCACGCACACCTGCCCGGCGTGGATGGACCGGCCGATGCCCACCCCACCGCCGTGGTGAATGGACACCCAGGACGCGCCACTGGCCGTGTTGACCAGGGCGTTGAGCAGCGGCCAGTCGGCGATGGCGTCGGAACCGTCGGCCATCCCCTCGGTCTCCCGGTAGGGGCTGGCGACGCTGCCGGTGTCCAGGTGGTCCCGGCCGATCACCACCGGGGCGGAGAGTTCGCCGGAGGCGACCATGTCGTTGAACCGCACGCCCGCCAGGTCCCGTTCGCCCTGGCCCAGCCAGCAGATCCGGGCCGGCAGGCCCTGGAAGGCGACCCGCTCACCGGCCAGCCTGATCCAGCGGGCCAGCGACTCGTTCTCCGGGAACAGGTCGAGGACGGCCCGGTCGGTGGCCGCGATGTCGGCCGGGTCGCCGGAGAGCGCCGCCCACCGGAAGGGACCCCTACCCTCACAGAACAACGGCCGGATGTACGCGGGCACGAAACCCGGGAAGTCGAAGGCGCGCTGATAGCCGGCGAGTTGCGCCTCGCCCCGGATCGAGTTGCCGTAGTCGAACACCTCGGCGCCGGCGTCGAGGAAACCGACCATCGCCGCCACGTGCCGGGCCATCGACGCCCGGGCCCGCTCGGTGAACTCGGCCGGCTTGGCCGCCGCGTACTCCCGGGCGTCGGCCAGCTCCACCCCCACCGGCAGGTACGACAGCGGGTCGTGCGCGCTGGTCTGGTCGGTCACGATGTCGATCTCCACGCCCCGCACCAGGAGTTCGGGGAAGACCACCGCCGCGTTGCCGACCACACCGACGGAGAGCGCGCGCCGGTCCCGCTTCGCGGCGAGCACCCGCCGCACCGCGTCGTCGAGCGAGTCGGCCACCTCGTCCAGGTAACGGTCGTGCACGCGGCGGTCGAGCCGGGTGCGGTCCACGTCCACGATCAGGCAGACGCCGCCGTTCATGGTGACCGCGAGTGGCTGCGCGCCGCCCATTCCGCCGCAACCGGCGGTCAACGTCAGCGTGCCGGCGAGAGTGCCCGCGAACCGCTTGGCGGCCACCGCCGCGAACGTCTCGTAGGTGCCCTGAAGGATGCCCTGGGTGCCGATGTAGATCCACGAACCGGCAGTCATCTGCCCGTACATGGTCAGGCCGAGCTGTTCGAGGCGGCGGAACTCCGGCCAGGTCGCCCAGTCGCCGACCAGGTTCGAGTTGGCCAGCAGCACCCGGGGCGCCCACTCGTGGGTGCGCATGACCCCGACCGGGCGGCCCGACTGCACCAGCATCGTCTCGTCCTCGCGCAGGTCGGTCAGGGTGCGGACCAACGCGTGGTACGACGGCCAGTCGCGTGCCGCCTTGCCGGTGCCGCCGTAGACCACCAGGTCGTCGGGGCGCTCGGCCACCTCGGGGTCGAGGTTGTTCATCAACATCCGCAGGGCGGCCTCCTGCTGCCACCCGCGGGTGGTGAGCTGGCTGCCTCGTGCGGCACGAATGGGCTGGGTCATCTCTGGTCTCCTCCGGTCAACCGAGGAACAACTGTCGGCGGGCCGCCGAGGCTTCGAACGCCTCCAGTCGGCGCTGGGTGTCGGCCGGCGCGGCATCGCAGATCGCCTGCAGCAGCACCATGGCCAGGGTCATCGGGGCGGTGTGCAGGTCGAAGACGAGCTGCGCGCCCACCGCGGCGGCGAGCACCACGTCGGCGTGCTCGGTGGCCGGGCTGACCGGTGAGTCGGTGATCGCCACCACTGTCAACCCGGCGTCGCGGGCGTCGCGCAACGCGTCCAGGGTTTCCCGGGGGTAGCGGGGCAGCACGAAGGCGAGCACGGCGCTCGCCCCGGCCTCGGCGGCCTGCTCCAGGCGGTCGGTGAGCAGGCTTCCCCCGTCGTCGAGGACGCGCACGTCCGGGTGCACCTTGGCCGCGAAGTAGGCGAAGTACGCGGCCAGCGGTGCGGCGGCGCGCAGGCCGAGCACCGGCAGCGGACGACTCGCGGCGAGCAACCGCCCGGTTTCGGCGATCCGGTCCCGGTCGGCGAGCTGACCGGCCAGTCGGTCCAGGTTGTCCATCTCGGCGCGGACCGCCTGCTGGAGCTCGTTGCCGGCGTCCGCCGACCCGCCCGGTGCGGTGGTGGTGAGGTCGCGCAGCCGGCGGCGCAGCGCCGGGTAGCCGTCGTGGCCGAGCGCGACGGCGAACCGGGTGACCGACGGCTGACTGACGCCGGCCAACTCGGCCACCTCGGCGGCGGACAGGTAGGCCACGGTGGGCGCGTGCTGCACCAGACAGTGCGCGATCCGGCGCTGGGTGGGGGTGAGCCGCACCCCCTGGAGCAGGTCGAGCACCTGCTCGGCCGGTGCCCCGACAGCTCCTTCATTCACACGGTGACTCTATGCATGAAAACTTTCAATAAGCAACAGGCGTCACACGTCGCTTGCCGGCTGGCCGGGGAACCCCTTGACGGGCTGGGAAAGTGCGCCTCGCGGGCCCCGTCAACCGGCTGTCGGGCCGACGACCACCAGGGCGGCGGACGAGCGCGCTCTCTGTAGTATCCGCACGGCGGTTGAGCAGAGGAGTGCGCATGCAACCGGTTGGTCCGTACAGGTTCACCCACATGCTGGGCACCTGCCCGGCCGGTAAGGCATGGGCAGCCATCGACGGGCAGGGCCGGTTGGTGACGATTGCCGTGCTGAACGCGGCCGTCGCGGACGCGCCGGGCTGGCGGGAGGCCTTCGTCGGCACCGCCAACGGGTTGGCGCAGGCGCCCGGCGGTCAGACCTTCGCCTACGCCGACTTCTCCGCGGCCGAGCCGTGGGTGGCGTACCCCGCGGAGGCAGGCCCGGGCGCGGAGCGACTGTTCCGGGCGCTCGGCCAGGACTACCAGCCGGTGCCCACCGAGGGCGTTCCCGCCGCCCCGGTCTCCGGCATCCCGCAGCAGGTTTCCGGCGTGCCGCAGCAGGTGTCGGGCATCCCTCAGCAGGTGTCTGGTGTGCCGCAGCAGGTTTCCGGGATCCCGCAGCAGGTGTCCGGCGTCCCGCAACAGGTGTCGGGTGTGCCGCAGCTGACCTCGGGCCCTCCGCCGGCGCCCTGGGCGCTGCACGCCGGCCCGCCGGTGGCGCCCAACCCCAACCCCGCGCCCACGCAGCCCGCCACCGACGAGCCGCAGCCGCCCGCCGTCGGACCGGTGGACGCCCCGCCACCGCACGATCCGTTCGCCGCGCCGGTGCGACGGATCCAGCCGTCGGCCCCACCGAAGCGGCGCACCGGCCTCTGGGTCAAGGTGGCCGCGCTCGCGCTGGCGGTGGCGGTGGGCAGCGGTGCGGCGGTCTGGGCGCTCGCCCCCGACGAGCCGACCGACCCCGACATCCCGCCGACAGTTGGCGCCACCGCGTTCCCCACTGCCGCCGCCGTCGACCCGCCACTGAAGCCATGGGCGCAGGCCGCCACGTACAGCCCCGAGGAGCGCGCGTTGGCGGTTGCCGCGCCCGCGCTCGTCTTCGTCGAAACGGTCTTCACCGGCTACGTCCGCGACGCCAGCACCAACGCGCCGATACGGGCCACGCCCATCACCTTCACCCGCAGGTGCAGTGCCTTCGTGGTCACCCCGGACGGGCACGCCCTCACCAGTAGCGCGTGCGTCAAGCCCACCCAGGAAACCGCCCGGCAGATCGCGCTCGACACGGTGGCCCGGATGCTCGTGCGCGAGCAGACACTGGTCCCCGCGCAGGTCCAGGAGTACATCCGGACCAACATGGGCAAGACGAAGTTCACCGGCATCGATCCGGGCACCGAGCCCGGTACCGAGATCCACGGCCAGCTCAACACCGCCAAGGGCAACCTCACCACGGAGCCGGCGATCCCGGCGCAGGTCGTCCGGGCGCTGCCGCCCGACACCGGCAACAGCGCGCTCATCAAGCTGGGCCGGGGGAGCCTGCCGGTGGCGGAGCTCAACCCCTCGGCGACCCTCACCGACGGAAGTTCCCTGCTGATTGTCGGCTTCGCCACCACCGATGACGACTTCCGCACCGCAACCTACGGCCCAAAGTCGAAGCTCGTCGGTATCACCGGCACCGGGCGGCGGGGGTCGGCGTCGATCTCCCGCATCAACCAGGATCTCGGAACCACGTCCCACGGCGGTATCGCCCTGGACGCGAGCGGCCGGGTGGCGGGGATGATCGACCAGGATCAGGCTCGCCCCGACAGGGCAAATCGGGTGATTGTCCCGTCGTCGAGCCTGAACGCGCTGATCGGCGAGGCCGGAACCGCCAACAAGCTCGGTGACTCCGACAAGCTGTATCGCAAGGCCCTGGACGCCTACTTCGCTGGTCAGCACTCGGCGGCGATCACCCAGTTCGACGCGGTCGCGCAGGCATCCCCCGGCAACCTGCTGGCGAAGGCGTACCGGCAGAATGCCGTGGAACGGCAGCAGAACGAGTCCGAGCCGAGCGACCAGTCGGTCTGGCTGATGGCGTTGCTCGCCGGTGCCGGCGGCGCCCTCTTCGTCGGTCTCATCGTGCTCGTGGTGATGCTGGTCCGACGCCGTAGGGACGTGTGATGAACGGTTCCATCCAGAGCATGGCCCCGCCGACGGACCGGCCCGCCCGGCCCATCTCGGGGCTGCTCTCCACCGCGATCGTGGTGGTCGTCGGCGCGCTGCTGGTGCATGTGCTGCTCGAAACCTGGGCCCAGGTGCTGAGCGGGCCGACGAGCGTGGATCCGCGCGCCAACCTCGACGGCTCGGCCCAGTGGCCCAAGCAGCTGAAGACCGTCCTCTACCTGGGGCTCGCCGGGCTGACGGTGGTCAAGGTCGCCGTCGATCGGCTGTGGCACCGGTTCCTTACCGGCGCCGACCTCGCCCTGGTGGTGCTGGGGCTGGTGATGGTGCTCGCCGGTCTGGTGAACGACTCCTCGATGTCCCTGATGGGCGAGGCACTGTTCGTCTACTTCCGTGGCGTCATCGTCTTCTACGCGCTGCGCGCGGCCGACCTGAACTCGATGATGATCCGTCGCCTGCTCATCGTGGTGGCCGTGGTGGTGAGCGTCAACGTTCTGCTCGCTCTCGTCCAGATGGTCGTGGGTGAGCCGGCCTACCGCGTACTCGGCTGGGTGGACCTGACCTGGTCGGAGCAGAGCCGCGCGCAGGGGCTGCTGTCCCACCCGAACCACCTCGGCCACGTCCTGGGGCTGACCCGGCGGGCAGCGAGACGTCCCCGCCAGCTCCGCCGGCGGCGGCCACGGCCAAGCCCTCCCCGACGGCCACCCCCCGGCCAGACGGCGGCTCGACCGCGTCAGGTGGCCCCAAGACCTCGGCGAAGCCGTCGACGTCGCCCGGGACCAGCGGATCCGGCGGTCCGGGCGGATCGCCGGGCGCGGCCACGCCGCAGCCCACCCACTCGCCCGCGCCGGTCCGCGAGATCCGGGTGCTCTACCTCCAGCAGGCAGGGAAAATCCTGCCGCGTCAACCCCTTCTCGGCTTCGGTATCGGCCAGTTCGGCGGTGTGGTCGCCGAGAAGGACAATCCGAACTGGCACAAGAACCCGAAATTCGGCCCGGGTGGCTTCAACCGCTACGGCTTCCAGGCGGTTCAGGTGGACTCCTTCTGGCTGCACCT
>NZ_JAGPXZ010000223.1:0-8066 GCF_018070305.1 Micromonospora sp. M51
GGCCCGCCGTCCGGCCCCGGTGCGGTGTCCGCTGCCGGCTCGGTGCCAGCGTCCGGCTCCGGTTCGGCGTCCGCCCCGGGGTTCGGCCCCGCCACCGCACCCGGAACCGGGGGCGGGGAATCCGCCGGCGCAGCCGGCGCCCCGGGGCGGGCGGGGGTCGAGGCGTACCCCGAGCTGCCGGCGGGGGAGGCGCGGCTGGCGCTGCCGACGGCGGTGACCCCGGCGGGCGGTGGGGTGCCGGCGCAACGCGCGGCCGCTGCCGACCCGGCGGTGGAGTTGGAACTGGCCCGGCGGATGGCCGACGAGGCCGACCGGCACGGGCACCAGGCGGAGCTGCTGGCCCAGCGGCCGGTGCTGCTGCCGACGTGGTCGCCGCTGGCCCGGGCGGTCGCCGTCTACGCCGGCTGCGGCGCGGCGGCCGGGGTGCTCATGCTGATGCTGGTGCTCGCCTCCGGCGTCGGTCTGGTCGACGGGTTCACCCTCGGCGCGTGGATCTGCGCGGGGCTGCCGGCGGTGGCGTTCTTCGGCGGGTACCTGGTGCTGGGCCGGTGGGGACGACCCGCGATGGTCGCCGGCACCCCGCCGCGCTATCTGCCGCTGGGGTTCCTGATCTGTTTCCTGCTGGTGCCGGTGGCCTACTGCGCCTATCTGCTGCTGGTGCGCGGCCTGCGCTGACGACCGACCCGGAGTCCGGTCTGCGCTTCGCCGCGCAACCGGTCGTCAGCGTGTTCGTGCCGGGGCGTCCCCCGGGCCCGGCGGTGAGCCCGTCGTCGCCCGGCCTCCGCGAAGTGGTCGTCACCGCACACCGGAACCGCTGTCGGGCGTGGACTGGCTCAGGTGGTAGATGACGCCGCCTTCGTCGCTGAACCCCTGCTCCGTGCCGCTGGTCGAAGGGCTGAAGACGCGGCAGGAGCAGCCATCGGCGGGAGGCCCCGCCGACGCCTCGGCGTAGTACCAGACCTGACCCACCTCGGCCCTGAACGTGCGGCTGCTTCGCCGTGGCACCTCGATCGCCCGGCGCGGTTCGCACTGAGCGCCGAAGATCCACAGCACGTACGGCTCACTGCTCGTCGAGGCAGTGCCCCGCAGCGGTTCCCCCCACCGGCCCTCGGGGATCTCCCGCCGGAAGAAGACCAACGCGTCATCGCCGTGAATCTTGGCGATGCAGGACCGGTAGAGCGCTGCCCGAGACGCCGGGGTCGGGCCGGGCGCGGCTGTGGCCGACGACGACTGGAGGCTGCTGAGGATGCTCTGCCCGTCACCGGTCGCGACGGCGACGGCCAGCAGGAGGGCGAGAAGCCCGAGGAGAGCCCCGGACAGCCCAATGGCGCGGGCCCGGCGACCGCGACCAGCCGATGTCGTGTCTGTCCTCTGAACCGTCAAGCCCCGTTACTCCCTCAGCAAGCTGTCGCCGAGTCTAGGAGGCTTCGCACTTCGGTGTGGTCCCGGAGCCCGGGATCGCTGTCCGCCGGTCGCGTGATCCACTGTGCTGGGAGAGGCACCGGGTTCACACCTACCGGCCGTCCACCGTGCCCACTTCGCTGCCGTAGTCTCGCGCCCCGAGCGCAGTCGGTGCGCAGTCCGCACGCCGAGGGTCTGGACCGTCGCGCCTCGGCGTCTCGCGAGTGGCAGGTCGAAAGGTTGGTCAGGGAATTGCAGGGATACACGTCGTCCACCGAGGTTGAGCCGATGCCGGCAGGGGGCGCGACTGCCGCTTCGCTGGTCGACGCCGATGCGGCCACGCCCCGCTCCGAACAGGAGCCCGGACTGTCGGTCGTCGCCGCATCGCAGCAGGCCGGCGTGGGCGCGGTGGTTGCGGGCTTCGGGTTGATCGGCGTCGGCGCTGTCGCCGGCTGGCTGATCTGGCGTAGCGGCGCCTCCGCGGCGAAGATCCAGCCCGAGGACACCACCGGCGTGTTCCTCACCCTGTTGGTCTTCGCCGCGGCTGTCGAACGGATCCTCGAACCGTTCTCGCGGTGGCTGCCGGGACGCGCCGCCGAGGCCGCGTTGTCCCAGACGATGACCGACGCGAACAGCCGGATCGACGGCCCCACCGAGGCCGGCCGTGCGGCGATCGCCGTGGCCACGGCCAAGGTCGCCCGGGCGAAGGCGAACCGCACCATCGTCGCGTGGGGTCTCGCGAGCGGGTTGGCCACCGTGGCGTCCAGCGCCGGCGGGTTCTACGTGCTGCACGCGGTCGCCGGTGCCGACTGGAACGGGGTGGCGGTCTGGGTCGATGCCGTGGTGACCGGTGTGATGGTCGGCAGCGGCACCAAGCCGCTGCACGATCTGATCACCCGGGCCCAGAACGGCCCGCCGTCGCCGTAGCCCGCCTCGGCCTGGCCTGCCGGCTGGTGTTGCTGGAGATCTTGGACAGTTTCCGTCAGGACGTGACGGAAACTGTCCAAGATCTCGTGTCCGAACCTGGCGAGGCGGGAACGAGCGCCCGATCGCGTGGGGTGCCCGGATCTCGTAGGCTCCCAGGTGGTCTCCGCGGTGGAGCTGGTGGTCGATCACGGGGAGGTGCGCGTGAGCGCGGCACAGATCATCGCGAGTTTGGCGGCGGCGGCGCAGAAGCTGGACGAGGCGAAGGCCAAGACCGCAGCGGCGGCACAGGACGCGGCCGAGGCGCGGGCGCTGGTCGCCGGTGCCCTTGAGGGCGTTGCCGCTGGTCCGCTGGTTGGCATGATCGACTCGTACCGTCAGGCGCTGGCACAGGCCGCCCAGGGTGGCGACCCGGCCAAGCAGCACGTCCAGGAGACGATCGCCAAGGTCCGGGCGCTCGGCAACTGACCACCTGCGAGGGCAGCGCAACCGTGCTCAGCGGGTGATGCGGAACGTCTGCTCGAAGGTCGGGTAGTCGCAGACGTCCTGGTTGCAGAGTTCGAAACCACCGCTGATCAGCGCGACGCCCTTGTGCAGGACCAGCCCGTCGGGCTGCGCCCACGCCCTCCCGGTCACTGCTTGCGGCTCGCCCGTGCAGCTGTTGAGGGGTGCCCAGCCACCCGCGTAGGCGACTCTGTCGCCCGACCGCTGCCGGACGATCAGCTCGGTGGCGCCGGACAGGCCGGCTGGGCAGGTCACCGTAAGGGTGATGTCCACGGCGACGCCGCGTGCGACAAGGGTCGCGGAGGTGACTTCGACGCTGCTGGCCGCGCTCGCCGGGGTTGGCGCGAGCGCGAGGGAGAGGGTCAGCCCGAGTAGTGCGATGGCGGTGATGATGCGGCGCACGATGATCCTCCTTGCCGGAGTGGGTGCCTACCTGCGGTCACCCTAGCCTGCCCCGGCAGTTACGGATATCAATCGATGCGGTCGATGACGATGACCGGGATCTCGCGGTCGGTCTCCTTCGCGTAGCGGGCGTACGTCGGGAAGACCTTCGTCATCACCGGCCACAGCCGGACGCGCTCCTCGCCGGTCGCGGTCCGGGCCCGCCCGGCGATCCGCTCCGCCCCGACCTGGATCTCCACTGTCGGGTCGGCGGTCAGGTTCAGGTACCAGGCGGGGTGTCTGGCCGCGCCGCCGTTGGACGCCACCAGCACATAGTTGTCACCGTCGCGCCCGTACATCAGGGCGGTGCGGCGCAGTGTGCCCGATCGGCGTCCGCGGGTGGTGAGCAGCAGCGAGGGCACGCCGTGGAAGGTGCCCCCGTCCGCGCCGTCGGTCTGCACGTAGCGCCGGATGTGGCTGGCGACCCAGCCGACCGGGCTGTCCTCGACCGTTTCGTGCTGCTCGTGGGTGGTCACGGCATCGCCTCCATCGTCGAGCCCGGACGGTCGAGCGGGGTGTCGATCATACGCGGCGGGGGAGGGTCAGCCGCGTGAGCGCGGCAGGCAGCACTTCTTGTACTTGCTGCCGGACCCGCACCAGCAGGTGTCGTTGCGGCCGGGCGGCCAGGCTGTCACGCCGGCCTCGTCGAGGCTGTCGGCGTACTCGTCGAGGGTTTCCTCGCTGGTGGGGTCGCTGCCGGCGGTCTGGGCGAACGCCGCCAGTCCGTCGACGGTGCCGACGACCACGCCCAGGTCGGCGCCGCCCATGCCGGAGGCGTCCACGAGGGCGCGTTCGATCTGGGCGCGGTGCTCGTCCCAGGTGGCGGGGTAGCTGTCGACGAGGGTGGGCCAGCGCAGCAGCAGCGCGGTGAACTCCGCCTGCGGCCAGAACAGCAGTGTCGCCGGGCCGTCGTCGAGGGCGTCGAGGGCATGGGTGCTCGCGGCGCGCAGCCGGTCGGCGAGGTTGTCGTACTCGTCGTGCGGTAGGCCCGCCTCTTCGCGCAGGTCGTGCCGTTGCTGGGCCAGGCCGTAGATCATGGCGGCGGCCTCGTCCTGGGCGTCCTCGGACGCGTGCTGCTGGGTGCGGGTCCGCTCCAGGATGGCGTCCAACGCCCCGGTGAGCCACTCCAGTGCCAGTTCGCCGTGGCCGGACTCGGCCAGCTCGTCGATCAGGTACATGGACTTGGGGTCCGTCTCCAGCAGCGGGCGCAGGGCGGTCAGCTCGGTCAGGCCCTCGTCCGAGCGGCCGAGGCGCAGCAGCGGGCCGCCGCGCACCGCTCGGGCGTACGCGTTGTCGTCCGGCTGTTCGGCGACCGCACGGGTGGCCAGGGCGAGCGCGTCGGCCAGGTCACCGGCCTGCTCCAGGATGTCAGCGGCGACCAGCAGGGCGTACCCGGTCTCGTCGGGGTCCGCCACCCGACCCTCGTCGACGGCGCCCACCAGTTCGGCGACGAGCGCGGCCGGGTCCGGGCTCTCGGAGCCCAGGGCGGCGATCTCTTCGATGCGGTCGGCGGTCAGCAACTCGGACATGGGCGCATCCTGAAAGACGACGGTCGGTGGGCGGGGGAGCGGCCAGCGTACTCCGGGACATGGCGCAGCCCGGGCGGCGAACCGCCCGGGCTGCGCCACGGCCCGTCAGCGGGTCGCCGGCATGGTGGCGAACTCGCCGGCTAGCTCCGACTCGACGATCGTCGTGGCGGACGGCCGGCGACCGGCCGACGCCCGCCGGGCGGACGGGACGGCGAGGGCCGCGAGCGCGGCGGCCAGGGCGATCGCGGTGAGGACCAGAAACCCCATCGTGAAGCCGGCCTCCCGGGGAAGGCCGTTGGCCTGCGGGTGGGCGGTGATCACGCCGCTGACCACGGCGGCGCCGATCGCCCCGCCGATGGTGCGGATGTTGGCGTTCATGCCGGTGGCCACGCCGGTCTGGCTGGCCGGCACGCTGGCGACGATCAGGTTGGCCATCGACGCGAAGGCCAGGCCGATGCCGAGGCCGACCAGGCCACCGGCGATGGCGACCTCCCAGCGGGTGTCGTGTGCGGCGGCGAGCATCGCGGCGGCGACCACGTTGAACGCGGCGCCGGTGGCGAGTTGCGCCTTGGCGCTGAACACGGCCTGGAGCCGGCCGGCGACGAGGCCGGCGACGAACATCGCGACGAGCATCGGCAGCATGAGCAGACCGGCCTGGCTGATGCTGGCGCCGAAGCCGTAGCCGGCGGCGGTCGGGGTCTGCACGAACTGGGGCAGGAACGCGTACACGGAGAACATCGACGCGCCGTAGAGCAGGGCGACCAGGTTGGTGGTCCAGACGCCGGGCAGGCGCATCATCCGCATGTCGATGAGCGGGTTGGCCGAGCGCACCTCGGCGACCAGCCACCCGGCCAGCAACACCACGGCGAGGGCCAGCAGGCCGAGCACCCGGGCGGAGGTCCAGCCCCAGGCCGCGCCCTGGCTGATCGGCAGCAGCAGCGCGACCAGCCAGCCGGAGAGCAGCACTGTGGCGCGCCAGTCGATGCGTCCGGGGGTGCGGACCGGCGACTCGGGCACGAACAGGTGCGCGGCCACGGCGGTCAGCCCGACCACGACCATCGGGATCCAGAACAGCCAGCGGTAGTCCAGCGTGCTGACGATCGGGCCGGCGAGCACGATGCCCAGGCCACCGCCGACGGCGACGATCGCCGAGATGGCGGCCACGGCGGTGGAGACCCGGGCGGCCGGGAACTCGTCGCGGATGATGCCGAACGACAGCGGGAAGACAGCTCCGCCGATGCCCTGGACGACCCGGGCGATGATGAGCACGCCGATGTTCGGCGCGATGGCGGCCAGTAGGCAGCCGAGGGCGAGGGCGGCGAGCGAGACGACCAGCATCCGCTCCTTGCCGACCATGTCGCCGACGCGTCCGAGGATCGGCGTGAAGATCGACGCGCTGAGCAGGTAGGCGGTC
This sequence comes from Micromonospora sp. M51, assembly GCF_018070305.1. NCBI lineage: Bacteria > Bacillati > Actinomycetota > Actinomycetes > Micromonosporales > Micromonosporaceae > Micromonospora > Micromonospora sp. M51. Next base: position 6,214 of record NZ_JAGPXZ010000223.1, read on the forward strand.
AGGACCCAGGTCACTGTGTTCTGAGAGGTGTGCAGGTCCTGCTGGATGGTCGGCAGCACGGGGGTGATCAGCGATTGGAGCATCGCGAAGAACCCGGCGCCGGCCGCGAGCACGGTGAAGGTGAGCCGACGCGAGCCGCGTCGGGAGGTCACTGCCACGAGAGATAACTCCCTGATTACGTACGGGATGGAGGCGTGTGGCCCGTCGTCTGTGACGGGTCGTTTGTCGGGGTCCGGGCGATCGGGGTGGCCAGGCGGCGATCGGGCGGGTCCCGAGGTAAGCTAACCGGAGGCAGGCCTCCGGGATTCCGGAGGGGTGCCTCCACTAAGTTAGTGGAGGGTTGCCTCCGGATGCAACCAGGGTGAGGTGACGCACGTCATGACCAGCGCGGGGCAGGTGCCCGAGGTCTTCGCCCAGCGGCCCAAGCGGGCCGACGCGCGGCGCAACTACGACGCCCTGATCACGGCGGCGCGCGAGGCGTTCGCCGAGAACGGGGCCGCCGCCTCGCTGGAGGACGTGGCCCGCCGGGCCGGGGTGGGCATCGGCACGCTCTACCGCAACTTCCCGACCCGCCGGCACCTGTTCGAGGCCGTCTACGTCGAGGAGGTCCGGGAGCTGTGCCACTCCGCCGAGGGCCTGGCCGAGCTGCCGCCCTGGGACGCGCTCGTCGCCTGGCTGCACCGCTTCGTCGCGTACGTCGCCACCAAGCGGGCGCTCGCCGAGCAGTTGCTGCACGACTCGGAGATCTTCGCCAGCTGCCGCACCGAGATCTTCTCCGCCGGTGAGCCGCTGATGCGTCGCGCGCAGGCCGCCGGCGTGGTTCGTGACGACATCGGCTTCGACGACGTGGTGCGGCTGATCAGTGGCCTCACCATGGCCCAGTTCCCGTCGCCCGAGCAGCGCGACCGGGTGCTCGGCGTGGCCCTGGACGGCCTGCGCCCGCCGGCCGCCCCGCGCTGAGAGCCAGCCGCGCCCTGGTCGGCCGGGTCGCGTCGACGCCTCCGGCGGTCAGCGGTCGACCAGCAGCAGCCACTCGTCGTCGAGGCGTTCCACTGTGGTGTCGGCCGGCCAGCGGTGACCGGGGTCGGCCACCGCCCGGGCCTGCTCGACCTGCGGCGGCCGGCTGAACCGTGTGTCGCGGAAGCTGGCCATCCGGTGGAACCGGGCCCGGCCGAAGTTCGCGGCGTCGAGGAAGTGCGCCCGGTCGAACAGCGCCTCCGCGCCGAACACCGTCCAGCGGAACAGCGCCATGTTCGTGAAGCGGACCGAGTGGAAGCCGGCCGCCCCGCCGAACTCGGTGTGCTCCATCGACACCGCGCCGTCGAAGACGGCCTCCCGGAACGAGGTGGCGTCCTCGAAGCGGGTCGCGTCGAAGCTGGTCGGTTGGCCGAAGGTCACCCGACGACATGAGGTCGGGCCGGCGAAGCGGGACCGTCGGCAGGACAGACCGTCGGTGAACGCGGCCCCGTCGAAGGTGGCCAGACCGCTGACGCGAACGCCGTCCAGCATCACCTCGCCGTCGGCCGCGAGGTTGTCGAAGAGCACGTCGTCGAAGGTCGCCGCCCCGAGCAGCAGCCGGCCCCGCGTCGTCGCGCCGGCGAAGGTGGTCGTGCCGGTGAACACCGCCTCGGTGAAGTTCGCGTCGACGAGCGTGCAGCCGGCGGCGTCGAAGTCGACAAGCTCGGCGCCGGCCAGGTCGAGCGTCAACTCCGGCCAGAAGGCGTCGTCGTCGGCGGCGCGCAGGTGCCGGGTGAGCACGCGCTGCGCGCTGCGCCGGACCTCCGTCTCGCGCGGCTCGCCGTTTGGCGCCGGCATCCGCAGGTACGCGCAGAGCACCGCCGCGATCGTCGGGC
>NZ_JAGPXZ010000224.1:0-8050 GCF_018070305.1 Micromonospora sp. M51
GTCCAGCCCCGCGCGCTCCAGCAGCGCACCGACCCGGGCCAGGTGGAATTCCTCGCCCGCGTGACTCGCCGAGACCAGCGCCACGTCGGCCGGGTCGCTCAACGCCAGGCCGGCCCGGAGCATCCCGATCGCCTGCATCGGCTTGCTGGCCGAACGGGGAAAGATCGGCGAGACCACGTCCCCGGCGGACGCCACCGCGACACCGGCGGCGTCCAGCACCACCACCGAGCCGCGGTGCGCACCCTCCACGAACCCGGACCGGACCACCTCGGCGAGCGGCGCGCCGCCCTCGTACGTCTTCGTCACGCGGTGGACGGTACCGACGGTTCGGGGGTGCCCGGCACCGGGGTGACCAGGACATCCACCGCCCGGGTGACAGGGGCGCGGGACAGACCCGGCCTTACAGCCCGAGCAGCTCGCGGGCCTCGGTGGTGGTCAGCGGCGGACGCTGGGCGAGCTGGGCGAAACCCACCGCGCGGGCGACCAGCTGCATGTTGGACTCCACCGGGCGGCCCTTCGCGTACGTCACGGTGTCCTCCATACCGACCCGCAGGTGCCCGCCCGCCGACAGCGAGGCCAGCAGGACCGCAAGTGTGCTCCGGCCGACACCGGTGGCCGAGAAGGTGGTGCCCTCGGGCAGGTCCCGCAGCATCCGGTGGGCCGCGACCAGGGTTTCCGTGGTGCCCGGCATGCCACCCGGCACACCCATCACGAAATCGACGTGCACGTGCCCGCCGGCCGGCAGCCCGTACTTGCCGAGCAACCGCTGCAACGCCGACAGGTGGCCGAGGTCGAAGATCTCGTACTCCGGCACGATCCCGCGTTCCTGCATCCGGGTGTGCAGGTCGACGATGAACTCCCAGCGGTTGAGGAAGACGTCGTCGCCGAAGTTGACAGTGCCCATGGTGCAGGAGGCCATGTCCGGACGGGCGTCGAGGACGGCGAGCCGGGCGGCCTCCGGGTCGGTCACCGCACCGCCGGTGGAGAGCTGCACGATCAGGTCGGTGCCCTCCCGCAGCGCCGCCACCGTGTCGGCCAGCCGCACCGGGTCCAGCGTCGGCCGGGCCTCGTCATCGCGGATGTGGACGTGGATCACGGCGGCGCCGAGCGCCTCGCACTCCTTGGCGGTGAGCAGCAACTCGTCGAGGGTCACCGGCAGCGCCGGCACCTCCGCCTTGGCCGACTCAGCGCCGGTCGGGGCCACCGTGATCAACGTCCCTGTTGTCATGCCGGCGATCCTAGACGGCCCGGTCAGGACGGGTCGATCGCCGCCGCCGTCTCGCCGATCAGCAACGCGGCGTCGTCCGGCACGTTGCGCTTCAGCACCGCGAGGGCGACCTGGCCCAGCTCGTGGTGCAGCACGGCGGTGCCGACGAAGCCGACGGCCCGGCCGTCGAGGGTCACCGGCGTACCGGCCACCGGCGGCTGATCGGTGGTCACCCCGTCCAGATGCAGCAGTACGAGGCGACGCGGCGGCCGACCCAAATTGTGCACCCGCGCCACCGTCTCCTGCCCCCGGTAACAACCCTTGTCCAGGTGCACCGCCGGGGCGATCAGGTCGACCTCGGCCGGGATGGTCCGATGGTCGGTGTCCACCCCGACCCGCGGCTGCCGGGCGGCCACCCGGATCGCCTCGTACGCCCAGAGCCCCGCGACCGGCACGCCGGCGCCGCGCAACTCCGCCACCACCTGGTCCATCGCCGACCGGGGCACCAGCAGGTCCACCCCGAGCGGGCCACGTCGGGCCCAGCCGCCGATCGGCAGCGGTTTCACGTCGTACCGAGCGCCGGCCCGCTGTGGCACCGCACCGTGCGGGAACTTCGGACCCGGCACCGCGACCACGTCCGGCGCGGCCAGCCCGGCCACGCCCAACGTGCCGAGCGCCTCCATGGCCGCCGGCCCGACCAGCGACAACAGCGCCCGCTCGGCCGTCGCGTCGCGTGGTTCGACCTTGCTGAAGAACCGCATCTTCTCCAGGTAGGTCAGCAGGCCCTCGGTGGCGCCGGGCTCGGTGTCCAGCCAGGTGGTCTCGCCGTCCTCGGCGACCATGGCGTGCTGCTCGACGTGGCCGTGCGGCGACAGCACCAGCAACTCGGTGCCCTCACCGGCGGAGAGGGCGCTCAGGTGCTGCGAGGTGATCGTGTGCAGCCAGCCGGCCCGGTCCTCCCCGGGCACCGCGATGACCCCTCGATGCGACCGGTCGACCAGACCGACAGCGGTGTCGAGGGTGCGCTGCTCACGCAGCGGGTCACCGTAGTGCGCGGCCACTCCCCGCACGCCGGCCGCGACGTGCGCCGGATCCGGCTGGTCGCGGCTGGCCTCGTCGATGCTCTCGACGGCCACCGCGCCCGCGATGTCGATCATTTGTCGTCCCCGTTCTCGCAGCGTACGCAGACGCCGAAGAGTGACACGTGCCCGATGTCCACCCGGAACCCCCGTTGCGCGGCCAACTGGTCGGCGAGGGGGCGCAGCAGCTCCGGATCGATCTCGTCGATCGCGCCACACTCCCGGCAGACCAGATGGACGTGTTGGTGCTCACCGGCCGCGTGATAGGTCGGCGAGCCGTGCGACAGGTGCGTGTGGGTGACCAGGCCGAGCCGTTCCAGCAGCTCAAGCGTGCGGTAGATGGTGGTGATGTTGACGCCGGCGGCGACCTCCCGCACCGCGGTGTGCACCTGCTCCGGGGTGGCGTGGCCCAGATCGAGCACCGCCTGGAGGACGAGCTGCCGCTGGGCCGTCAGCCGCAGTCCACGGGACCGCAGCATTTCCGCGAGGGAGGATTCGGACACCGTCCGATCATAGTTCGGCAATCGCGGCCGCTCCTGCCTGCGACGGCCCGCCGCTACGCTCGACGGTCATGGTGACGCCACCCGTCGGCACGGCCCCGACCGCAGCGAGTGCCCGGATCGCTGTTCTCGGCCGGGGTCTCGTCCCGGCCGACGAACCCGTCCTGCGCGCCGACGACCTGGGTGTCCTGCACGGCGACGGCCTCTTCGAGTCAATGCACCTGCGCCAGGGCCGGCCGTGGCTGCGCGACGAGCACCTGGCCCGGCTGGCCACGGCGGCAGCCGCCGTCGACCTTGAGCTGCCCCCCGTCGACGCGCTCATCGACCTGCTCGACACCGTGCGCGCGGGCTGGCCGGCGACGGTGGAGGGCGCGCTACGGCTGGTCTGCACCCGAGGCTCGGCAGCCGGCGGCCCGCCGACCGTCTACGCCACAGTGAACCCGGTGCCGGCGTCCTCCCAGGCGGCTCGACGCAACGGGATCACCGTGGCGATCCTGCCGCTGGGGGTGCCCGCCGGCGCGCGCACCGGGCTCGACTGGCTACCGGCCGGAATCAAATCCACCTCGTACGCGGTCAACAGCGCCGCCCGCCGCTGGGCCCGCCGGGCCGGCGTGGACGACGTGCTCTGGGTCTCGTCCGACGGGTACGCGCTGGAGGGACCCATCGCCAACGTGGTGTGGCTCACCGGCGACACGCTCTGCACCGTGCCCGCCGCCACCACCGGCATCCTGCCCGGCACCACCGCCGCCTGGCTGCTCGCCCACGCCGACGAGCTGGGCCTGGACGGTTCCGAACGGATGGTCACGCCGGCCGAGCTGCACGCCGCCGACGGGGTCTGGTTCAGCTCATCGGTGCGCGGGCTCGCCGAGGTGCGGATGCTGGACGGGGTGCGCCGGGAGCCCTGCCCGCGCACCCCCGCCCTGCACGCCCTGCTCGGTTTCCCCGTCGACTGAGCGTCAGCCGCCGACCCGGACCAGCCGGGCGGAGAGGTGCGGGCTGAGCCCGTGGCCCATGGCGGCCATCTCCTGGGCGTAGAGCAACGCACCCTCGACGATGCCGAAGAGCCGGTGGCCGCCGGTGACCTCCTTGGCGGTCGGAGTCCGGATCACCGCGTCGGTGGCGAACTCGACCTGCGTGCCGGTGCGCTTTCCCAGGTGCAGCTCCATCACCCCCGTCGGGGTGGTCAGCAGCGCCTCCAGCTCGTCGGTCGCCCGCCCGTCCACCAGCACCGGACGCCACCAGCCGACCTCGCGACCGGCCGGACGGACCGGCCTGCTCTGCTCGTCGAGGATCCAGGCACGGGACTCGTAGTGCAGGAACGGCCGACCGTCGTGGCTGATCCGGATCTCCTGCGGGTAGGCGCAATACTCGATGGTGGGGAAGCCGCCCTTGCCCCGGCCGCGCCACAGCCCGATGTACGGCAGCAGGGCGTCGAGCGCGGGGTGCAGCTTCGGCCCGACCCGCAGGTCGTGGCTCTCCTCGAACGGGTACTCCTCGACCGGCGGCGCGTTCAGCCACGGCGGCTGCAGCGGATTCTCGTCGCTCACCAGCGTCACCAGCGTCCTCTCGAAATGCGTACGGCAAGGTAAACCAGGCCACCGGCGAGCCCGCCCAGGCCAGCGACCAGCAGGCTGACAAACCCGATCTCGGTAACCATCCCGGCCATCCTATGCTGGGCCACATGGCCCGCACTCTCGTCGTCAAGGCCACCGCGGGGGCTGACGCCCCGGAGCGGTGCGCGCAGGCATTCACCGTGGCCGCGACGGCGGTCGCGGCCGGGGTGGACGTCTCACTCTGGTTGACCGGTGAGTCGACCTGGTTCGCAGTGCCCGGTCGCGCCCAGCAGTTCGACCTGCCGCACTCCGCACCGCTGGCCGAGTTGTTGCACGTCATCCTGACCAGCGGTCGGGTGACCGCCTGCACGCAGTGCGCGGCCCGACGGGAGATCGGCCCGGACGACGTACTCCCCGGGGTCCGGATCGCCGGTGCCGCGGTCTTCGTCGAGGAAGCGCTGGCCGAGGGCGCGCAGGCGCTCGTCTACTGACCGCACGGCGGCGGTGGGTCGATCCGAGCGGAGTGCCGATACCGACCCGACATCTCGGACAGCTGCCTACGATTCGGATGTGACCGAGGCGGCGGAGAGGTTCTTCGAAGCGCTGCCGTCGCGTGCCCCGGAGATCCTGGGCGGCCTGGCCGACGGCACCCTCCAGATCGACCTCGGCGACAACCACCGCACCGAACACTGGCTGGTCCGGATGCGGCCCGGGTCCGTGCGGGTCAGCCGCGAGCGTGGCCCGGCCGACGCGATCTGGTACAGCAGCGCCGCCCTCTTCGACCGGCTGATCTCCGGGGAGGCCCAGGGGATCGCGGCGGTGCTGCGCAACGAGAGCACGTTCAGCGGAAACGTGGTGCTCTTCCTCGCCTTCCGGCGGTTCTTTCCGGACCCGCCCGGCACCCGCGACCCCCGCGAAACGGCCCGCCGAGCAGCCGGGCGACAACGGTGAGAGACCTCGTCAGCATCCTGGACGGCAACACCTTCCTGGTCAGCGACCGACGTGGCGACATCGAGCCGTCCTACGACTTTCCCACCGGGCTGTTCTCCTTCGACACCCGCTTCCTGTCCACCTGGGTGCTCACCCTGGACGGCGAACGGCTGCACGCCCTCTCCGTCGACGACTCCGAGTCGTACCGCACCACGTTCTTCCTCGCCCCCGGCGAACCCACCCACTACCTGGACGCGAAGGCGTCGGTGATCCGCAGCCGGGCGATAGTGGGCAGCTTCGAGGAGGAGCTGACCGTGCTGAACCACCTCGGCGCGGAGGTCGAGTGCACCCTCCGCATCGAGGTCGGGGCCGACTTCGCCGACCTGTTCGAGATCAAGAACGCTCGGCAGAAGCGGGGTCGGACCACCATCACTGTCGGCGAGAACGAGCTGCGGCTGGCCTACCGACGGGAGGAGTTCCACCGGGAGATGGTGCTCCGGACCACCGCGCCGGCCCGGATCGACGAGACCGGGATGACCTTCCGGATCCGGATCGCCCGCAACGGCAGGTGGAGCACCCGGCTGCACGTGTCCAGCGTCGTCTTCGGGGCCCGCAGCCAGGACATCAGAGCCACCCTCCCGTACGGCGGCAGCCGCAGCGCTGACGCCATCCGGGCCGAACAGCAGGAGCTGATCGACCGGGCGCCGAAGCTCGGCTGCGACTGCGAGCCGCTGGCCGGGGCGTACCGGCGCAGCCTCAACGACCTGGCCGCGCTGCGCTACGAGTCGATCGCCCTGGGCGTGCGGCTGATCGCCGCCGGGCTGCCCTGGTTCATGACCCTGTTCGGCCGGGACAGCATCATCACCTCGTTGCAGGTGTTGCCGTTCCTGCCGGAGCTGGTCCCGCCGACCATCCTGATGCTGGCCGGGCTCCAGGGTCACCGGGTGGACGACTTCCGGGACGAGGAACCCGGCAAGATCCTGCACGAGCTGCGGTACGGCGAGACCGCCGGCTTCGAGGAGCAGCCTCACTCGCCGTACTACGGGTCGGCCGACTCGACACCGCTGTTCATCATCCTGCTCGACGAGTACGAGCTGTGGACCGGTGACTCCGCCCTCGTTCGCAAGCTGGAGTCGCAGGTCCGCGCGGCGTTGAAGTGGATCGACACCTACGGTGACCTGCTCGGCACGGGCTACCTCTGGTACCAGACCCGCAACCCGGAGACCGGCCTGCAGAACCAGTGCTGGAAGGACTCCTGGGATGCCATCTCGTACGCCGACGGCCAACTGCCCGGCTTCCCCCGGGCCACCTGTGAGCTGCAGGGCTACGCGTACGACGCGAAGATCCGGGCCGCCCGGCTGGCCCGGAAGTTCTGGAACGACCCGGAGTTCGCCGACACGTTGGAGCGGGAGGCCGCCGACCTGAAACAGCGGTTCGACCGCGACTTCTGGATCCCCGAGCGGGAGCACTACGCGCTCGCGCTGGACGCCGACGGCCGGCAGGTGGACGCGCTGACCTCGAACATCGGGCACCTGCTGTGGAGCGGCATCGTGGACGAGTCACGTGCCGGCAAGGTGGTCGAGCACCTGCTCGGGCCGCGCCTGTTCTCCGGCGGGGGGCTGCGGACGCTCGCCGCCGACGAGGGGCGGTACAACCCGATCGGCTACCACGTGGGCACGGTCTGGCCGTTCGACAACTCGATCATCGCCTGGGGGTTGTGGCGGTACGGCTTCCGGGACGAGGCCGGGCTGATCTGCGAGACGATGCTGGCCGCGTCCCGGTACTTCGGGGGGCGGCTGCCGGAGGCGTTCGCCGGCTACGCCCGCGACCTCACCAACTATCCGGTGGAGTACCCGACCGCGTGCAGCCCGCAGGCCTGGTCCACGGGCACCCCGCTGCTGCTGCTGCGGGTGATGCTGGGGTTGGAGCCGCAGGGCGAACACCTGATCATCGACCCGGCCGTGCCATCGGGGATGGGCCGCGTCGAGCTGTTGGACATTCCCGGTCGGTGGGGCACTGTCGACGCGTTGGGCCGCAGCCGCGACCCGGAGGAACGGCCGGGCGGGGGCTGACCCGGCCCGGCTGCCGGCTCAGCCCGGGCAGCCGACGGTGGCGGCCAGCCGGGTGGCGTCCGGGCCGATCTCGGCAAGCACCGTGACGGCACCGGTGCGGTACGCGTACACCGGGGGTTGGTCCACCAGTGGGGCGTTGCCGGCCAGCGGGGCGAGTGCGGCCGTCGAGGCCGCCGGACCGGGACCGTTGGCGGACCGCGCGGTACGGGCGAACCCGCCGCCCGGGCAGGGCGCGGTGACCAGCTCCGGCGCGGTGTCGCCCGGCCGGTCGAGTGCCAGCAGCGCGGCGCTCAGCGCGGCGGTCTCCGGGCCGGCGGCGGTGGCCGGGGCCGGAGAGTAGCCGGTGCCGACCGGCCGGCAACCGGTGTCGACGACCAGTCGCACCCGGCCGTCACCTGTCGGCCGCCCCTCGACGGCCACGAACTCTCCGGCGTCGGCGCGCAGCTCGGGGCCGTCCACTCCGGTCCAGACCCCGGCCCGCCAGCTGGCCGGCAGCCGTTCGGCGATGCCGGACAGCACGGCCCGCTCGTCGCCGGTGGCCGCGAGCACACCGACCTCACGTCGCAGCCTCGCCCCGTCGGCGAACGGGGTGACCCGGCAGCCGGACGCGATCCGCGCCGGACCCAGCTCCAGCAGACCCGCGGCACCGGCCGCGAGGGCCAGCTCGCCGACCGCCCGGTCGACCACCGGGCCGGCCTGGTCGAGGGAC
>NZ_JAGPXZ010000225.1:0-8023 GCF_018070305.1 Micromonospora sp. M51
CATCACCACCCGGCCAAGCGCCTCGGCCAGCGCCGGGTAGACCTCCACGGGCTGAGCCCCGTCGATTCTCCAGTTCCACAGCTCGGTCATTCCGCCTCCTCGCTGCGTTCGTCCCCACCGGCCTCCGGATCGGGCCTTACTCACGATGGTGGGGGGCATTTGACCCCAGCCGGGGGCAAGTTACCGGTCTGTGACCATTCCGGGCAAAATTTCCCTGAGCGGCATTGCTCGGAGTAGCGGGAAGGTGACAGTTTATCGGGTATGGTGCGCCATCCGTACCACCGCCGCCGCGTGTCCCCCGCCGGGCAACAGCACCCCGGTCAGCGCAGCACGACCAGCTGCTCCCCCCGGGGCAGCAGCTCACCCACCACGGGAGCGCCGGGCACCTCACCGGCGACCAGCAGGCCACCCGAGGTCTGCGCGTCGGCCAGCAGCAGCCGCTCCGCCTCGTCCGCCGCACCGAAGTCGGTCCACGGGGTCACCCAGTCCAGGTTCCGCCGGCTGCCGCCGCTGACGAACCCGTCGCGCAGCGCCTCGCGCGCACCGGCCAGATAGGGCACCCGGGCGGTGTCGATGGCCACCGTGAGCCGGCTGGCCCGGGCCAGCTTCGAGGCGTGCCCGAGCAGCCCGAACCCGGTCACGTCGGTGCCGCAGCGGATACCGGCGGCGACCGCCGCGCGGGCCGCGTCCCGGTTGAGCGCGGCCATCGTGGCCACCGCCTCCGGGAAGCTCTCCCCGGTCGCCTTGTGCCGGGTGTTCAGCACACCCACCCCGAGCGGCTTGGTCAGCGACAACGGCACCCCGGCCCGCCCGGCGTCGAGGGTGATCAGCTCCTCCGGCCGGACCGTGCCGGTGACCGCGAGACCGTACTTCGGGCCGTCGTCGTCCACGCTGTGCCCGCCGGCCAGGTGACAGCCGGCCTCCCGCGCCACGTCCTGGCCGCCGCGCAGCACCTCACGGGCCAACTCCAACGGGAGCACGTCACGCGGCCAGCAGAGCAGGTTGAGCGCGACCAGCGGGGTGCCGCCCATCGCGTACACGTCGGAGAGCGCGTTGGCCGCGGCGATCCGACCCCAGTCGTACGCGTCGTCGACCACCGGGGTGAAGAAGTCGGCGGTGCTGACGAGGCCGGTCCGCTCATCCAGGCGCACCACCGCCGCGTCGTCGCCGTGGTCCAACCCGACCAGCAACTCGGCGGTGCCGGTCGCCGGACCGAGACCGGCCACCATGATCTCCAGCTCACCCGGGGGAATCTTGCAGGCGCAGCCACCGCCGCGGGCGTACATGGTCAACCGTACGGGTTCGGTCATCCCCCCATGATCTCGACAAGGCGCCACGATCGCCACCGGCACCACCCAGCCGGTGACCAAAATCGGACGCCCGAGAACGATCGTGACCGGTGTTACCGCTCCGTGACCCGCTGGGTTGCGTTCTGCCACATCACGCCGCCTACAGTGGCCGCACCGGGGGTCAACCGACCCCGCTCCGGGAGACGACAGGGACGGTGAACGACGTGACGACGGGCGAACCGCTCATCGTGCTGGACGCGGTCAACAAGTGGTTCGGGCCGCTGCACGTGCTGGACGACGTCTCGCTGTCGGTGGGTCGCGGCGAGGTGGTCGTGGTGATCGGCCCGTCCGGCTCCGGCAAGTCGACGCTGTGCCGCACGATCAACCGACTGGAACCGATCAACTCGGGCACCATCACCTTCGACGGTCAGCCGCTGCCGGCCGAGGGCAAGCCCCTCGCGAAGCTGCGCAGCGAGGTGGGCATGGTGTTCCAGTCCTTCAACCTCTTCGCCCACAAGACCAGCCTGGAGAACGTCACCCTCGGCCCGATCAAGGTCCGCAAGGAGAAGCCGGCCGCCGCGCGCGAGCGGGGCCTGGCCCTGCTCGACCGGGTCGGCATCGCCAACCAGGCGGACAAGTTTCCGGCTCAGCTCTCCGGCGGGCAGCAGCAGCGGGTGGCGATCGCCCGGGCCCTGGCCATGCAGCCCAAGGCGATGCTCTTCGACGAGCCGACCTCGGCGCTGGACCCGGAGATGGTCGGCGAGGTGCTCGACGTGATGACCTCGCTGGCCAGCGACGGCATGACGATGGTCGTGGTCACCCACGAGATGGGCTTCGCCCGGCACGCGGCGAACCGGGTCATCTTCATGGCTGACGGGCAGCTGGTCGAGGACGCCCCACCAGCGGAATTCTTCGCCAACCCGCGCAGCGAGCGGGCCCGAGACTTCCTCTCCAAGATCCTCACGCACTAGGCGTCCGTTGTGGAGCGTGCCGCACGCCGGCGGGCTCCGTTGAAGAAGGAGAAAAGTATGCGTATCACGCGCGTTGCGGCAGTTGCCGCGGTCGCCGCTCTGGCGCTCGGCCTCACCGCCTGTGGTGGCGATGACGGCGGGGAGGGCACCGGCGCTGGCAGCAAGTCGTTCACCGCCGGCACCACCATGGAGAAGCTGAACAAGGCCCAGAAGATCAAGGTCGGCACCAAGTTCGACCAGCCCGGCTTCGGCCTGAAGGGCCTCTCCGGCAAGCCGGAGGGCTTCGACGTCGAGATCGCCAAGATCATCGTCAAGGAGCTCGGCATCCCCGAGGACAAGATCGAGTGGGTCGAGGCCCCCTCGAAGGTCCGCGAGGACGTGATCGTCAACGGCACCGTCGACCTGGTCGCCGCGACCTACACGATCAACGACAAGCGCAAGGAGCGCATCGCCTTCGCCGGGCCGTACTACGAGGCTGGCCAGAACATCATGGTGAAGAAGGACGACACCACGATCACCGGTCCGGACTCGTTCAAGGACGGCACCAAGAAGGTCTGCTCGGTCACCGGCTCGACGCCGTTCGAGGAGATCAAGAAGTACGTCAAGGACGTCGCCACCCAGCTGGTGCCCTTCGACACCTACGACAAGTGCCGCGACGCCCTCAAGAGCGGCCAGGTCGACGCCGTGACCACCGACAACGTGATCCTGCTCGGCTACATCGCCAAGGACGAGGCCTCCTTCAAGCTGGCCGGCAGCAACTTCACCAAGGAGCCGTACGGCATCGGCGTGAAGAAGGAGGACGCGGACTTCCGCAGCTTCATCAACGACACCCTGGACAAGGCTGTCGCCGACGGCAGCTGGAAGAAGGCCTGGGACGACACCGCCGGTAAGTTCGGCGCGGAACTGGGCTCGGCGCCCACCATCAACCGCTACTGATCCTTCGATCTGGAGGGTGGGGAGGAACACCGACCCGTGAACGTGCTCATCGACAAGTTCGACGTCTTTGCGGGTGGTTTCTGGCTCACCCTCCAGATCTGCTTCCTCGCCGCGATCGGCGCCCTCATCCTGGGCGCCGTCGTGGCGGTGCTCCGCATCTCGCCGGTGCCGCCGCTGCGCGCGCTCGGCACCAGCTACGTGAACGTCTTCCGCAACATGCCGCTGACCGTGGTGATGTTCTTCGCCGCGTTCGGCCTGCCGGCGCTCGGTTCCAACGCGGACTTCCTCCGCATCCCGGTGATCGACTCGCTGTTCACCCGGCTCGGCACCGATCTGCCGTACTTCCGATTCGCCCTGATCGCCCTCGTGCTGTACACCGCCGCGTTCGTCTGCGAGGCGCTTCGGTCCGGGGTCAACGCGGTGCCCTCCGGCCAGGCGGAGGCGGCCCGCTCGCTGGGCCTGACCTTCGGGCAGAACCTGCGCTACGTGGTGCTGCCGCAGTCGTGGAAGGCATCCATCGTGCCGCTCGGCTCGGTGATCATCGCGATGATCAAGAACTCGGCGCTGGTCGGCTTCTTCGGGGTGGTCGGTGACCTGTCACAGACCGCCGACCAGCTCACCTCGGCCGAAGGCTACGCCTTCGTACCGGTCGCCCTCGGCATCTCGATCGGCTATCTGATCATGACCGTGCCGCTCGGCACCCTGCTGGACCGGATCGAGAAGCGACAGGCGGTGGCCCGATGAGTCAGCAGACCAGCGTCCTCTACGACGTTCCCGGGCCCCGGCAGCGGCGGATCACGCTGATCAGCAGCATCGTCGCCGGACTGGCCCTGCTCGTCGGTGCGTACTTTCTGGTCTACCGGCCCCTGGACGAAAAGGGCCAGTTGTCGATGGAGCTGTGGGGTCCGCTGGTCGACCCCTCCAACGAGAACTTCTCCCTGGTCTGGGAGCGGATCGGCCTCGGCTTCAAGAACACCCTGATCGCGGCGGCGATGGCCATCGTGGCCTCGCTGGTCGTCGGCACCCTGCTGTCGGTGCTGCGGATCCAGCTCAAGAGCCTGACCGGTCGCAAGTTCACCGGTCTCGCCGCGCCGCTGGCGTACCTGCTGCGCGGGCTGAGCGTGCTGCTCTCGGTGGTCACCCGGGTCTGCGTCGAGGTGTTCCGCGGCCTGCCTGTCGTGCTCACCATCTTCTTCGTGGCCCGCGGCTTTCCCGAGTTCGGCATCTACTTCGACAACCTCTGGTACCTGGTCATCGGCCTCACCATCTACAACTCCGTGGTGATCGGTGAGATCCTCCGCTCGGGCATGGAAGGTCTGCCGGGCGGCCAGGCGGAAGCCGCCTCCGCCATCGGGCTGTCCCCGGCGCAGAGCACCCGGATGATCCTGCTGCCGCAGGCCTTCCGGATCATGCTGCCGGCGCTGATCAGTCAGCTCGTGGTGGTGCTCAAGGACACCTCACTCGGCTTCATCATCAGCTACGAGGAGACCCTGAACATCGGCAAGCAGATCATCGGCGCACTGGGCAACCCCATCCAGGTCTACGTCGTGATCGCCGTGCTCTTCATCGTGGTGAACTACTCGCTGTCGAAGCTCGCCCAGTACGTCCAGCGGCGGCTCGCCCAGGGTCGCAAGACCGCGAACACCCCGGCGCAGAACCCGCCGCCCGCGGCCCTGATGTCCCAGGCCGAGGGCGCGGGCGGAGGCGGCGGGGGCGTCTGAGCCACGTCACACCGACCAGAAGACCCGAAGGCCGCCCCGAACTGCTCGGGGCGGCCTTCGGTCATCTCCAGCGTCCGCGCGGTGAGGGGGCCGCCGGTCTGACTCAGCGGGCGATCTCGGTGACCCGGGACTCGCGGACCACCGTGACCCGGATCTGACCCGGGTAGGTCAGCTCCTCCTCGATCTGCTTGGCCACGTCCCGGGCCAGCACGGCCGCCCCGATGTCGTCCACGTCGTCCGGCTTGACCATCACCCGGATCTCCCGGCCGGCCTGCATGGCGAAGACCTTGTCCACGCCGAGCTTGCCGGCGGCGATCTCCTCGATCCGCTCCAGCCGCTTGACGTACGCCTCCAGGCTCTCCCGGCGCGCGCCCGGCCGACCACCGGAGCAGGCGTCGGAGGCCTGGGTGAGCACTGCCTCGATGGTCTGCGGCGGCACCTCGTTGTGGTGCGCCTCGATGGCGTGCACCACGTCCTCGTGCTCGCCGTACTTGCGGGCTAGGTCAGCGCCGATGATGGCGTGGCTGCCCTCCACCTCGTGGGTGAGCGCCTTGCCGATGTCGTGCAGGAACGCCGACCGCTTGATGATGGGCACATCCAACCGCAGTTCGGCGGCCATGATGCCGGCGATGTGGGCGGTCTCGACCAGGTGCTTGAGCACGTTCTGCCCGTACGAGGTGCGGTAGCGCAGCCGACCGAGCAGGGAGACCAGCTCCGGGTGGATCTCGGTGATGCCGACCTCGACCAGGGCGTCCTCGGCGGCGCGCAGGCAGAGCTGCTCCACCTCCTGCCGGGCCAGGTCGTAGACCTCCTCGATCCGGTGCGGGTGGATGCGCCCGTCCAGCACCAGCTTCTCCAGGGTCACCCGGCCCACCTCCCGACGGACCGGGTCGAAGCAGGAGAGCAGCACCGCCTCGGGGGTGTCGTCGATGATCAGGTTGACACCGGTCACCGACTCGAAGGCGCGGATGTTGCGCCCCTCCCGGCCGATGATCCGCCCCTTCATCTCGTCACCGGGCAGGTGCAGGACGCTGACCACGCTCTCCGCGGTCTGCTCGCTGGCGACCCGCTGGATCGCGTCCACCACGATGTGTCGGGCCCGCTGCTCGGCCGTGTTGCGCGCGTCGGACTCGATGTCCCGCACGAGCAACGCCGCCTCCCGCTTGGCCTGGGTCTCGATGGCGTCGATCAGCTCCAGCCGCGCGGATTCGGCGGTGAGCCCGGCGACGCGTTCCAACTCCCGGCGGCGCAACTCCTCCGACTCGGCCAGCTCGGCCTCCCGCTGGGCGAGCGCGGCCTCCCGGGCGGCGAGGGCGGCCTTCGCGGCGGTGAGCTGCCGCTCCCG
The DNA here is from genome assembly GCF_018070305.1 of Micromonospora sp. M51. Lineage (NCBI taxonomy): Bacteria > Bacillati > Actinomycetota > Actinomycetes > Micromonosporales > Micromonosporaceae > Micromonospora > Micromonospora sp. M51. Next base: position 6,263 of record NZ_JAGPXZ010000225.1, read on the forward strand.
CTCGGCGAACCGCTCCACCTCTTCGGTGTGCATCCGCTCCCGCTCGTCCATCCGGGCGGCCCGACGTTCCACCTCGGCGGCCTGCTCCCGGGTCGTGGCGGCGAGCACCGCCACCTCCCGCTCTCCGCTGCGCCGGGCTGCCGTACGCAACTGCTCGGCGTCCGCCTCGGCCTGCTTGTGGGCGCGCTCCAGAACGGTGTCCGCCTCGGCCCGGGCGTCGTCGAGGACCCGACGCGCCTCGGCGCGGGCCGCTTTCGCCTCGGCCTTCGCCGCCGCCGCCTCGGTGCGGGCCGCAGCGGCCGCTGACTTCGCCACGTCGATCGTGCTGTTCGCCTGGTCCGCCGCGGTCCGCAGGGCAGCGAGGGACTGCTCCTGCCGGTCCTTCTCGGCGATGAAGGCGGGGTCCTCCGGAGCCGGCGCGGCGCCCATCCGGCGCAGTGTCCGGATGCCGACCAGCACGGCCCCGATCACCACCACCGCGAGGACGAGGACGGCCGCGAGGAGCACGACGTCGAAGGCGTTCATGCCGGGACCCCGTCGGGTCTACCGATGAACCTGTGCCGCCGCCCCGCCATGGCCGCCTCCCCTAACGTCGAGACCGCAGCGACCGTGCCGAGGGCACACTCCTGCGGCTGTGGACGCCCGACCGGAGCGGCTGGCCGTGGATAGCTTTCTCCGCCGGCGGTGCCCGCAGGCAGCGTCGGCGACCGGGTGCAGTTGTCGCAGCGATCCGGACCGGCCTGTCCGGAACTGCTGCCAAAGGCCGCGGAGTCGGCCAAAGTGATGCTGTTCTGTTACGCGATCTATGTTGTGCGCTTAGCCTGCGCTGGTCGGGCAATGTGAGCCTGTATGGCGAGGCTAGGTCGCCGGGGGTGCTCTGGTCAAGGACTCATGATCAAACCCCCCGAACGGAGAGAAGTCGTACCGTCACCACGCGCTGACATCGCGCCGGACAGGAGAGGACAAACTCCGCGAGGTGCACCGCTCGCTGGACACGTCGGGCCTGCTCAGCGCCGTCCAGCCGGCTCTCAGACAAGGCCGACGACCCCGCCAGGTGTGACCCATCCGTCTCATCACACGTCAGCTGGCTCCCACCGCCACCGCTGCCGCGACCAAGGCGGCGTTGTCCGCGGCCGGTGAGCCGTCCGGTAGGCACACCGTGTCCTCAAGGCCGATCCGGGTGGCCAGGCCCCGGCGTACCGCCTCGGCGAGGACCGGCCAGGTCGCCGGCCCCTCGGCGTGCAGCAGCACCGACGGCGCGTCCGCCGGCAGCGCGGCGAGGATCCGGGCGGCGTCGGCCAACGCGACCGCCACGTCCTCAGCCATGCACTCGACCAGCAACCGCCCGGCCGGCACCCGCCACCTGCGGTACGCCGCGACCGCGTCAAGCGTCCACAGCCCTGCCTCGACGAGCACACCGCGCTCGTGCAGGGCGGCCGCGACCGCCTCGGCGCCGGGCTCGTGCGCGTTCACCGAGGCGAAGTCGGGCAGCACCTGCCAGGCCCGGACGGCGGCCACCCGCGCAGCCGGATCCGGCGAGATCCAGGCCCCGGTGCTCACCCCGACCGGCAGCCCCGGCCGGGCGGCACGGATCGCGGTCAGCGCGTCGGCGATCACCGCCGGCCGCAGCGACTCGGCACCAGCCTCGTCCCGGGGATGGACGTGCACGGCCGCGACGCCGAGCGCCGCGCAGCGGGTCGCATCGGTGGCCAGCTCCGCCGCCGTCAGCGGCACCGCCGGATGGGCCCGGCGGTCTCGCCC
>NZ_JAGPXZ010000226.1:0-8008 GCF_018070305.1 Micromonospora sp. M51
GTTCGGGGCGTCGACCCCGGCGCGGACGTCGTCGGCGAGGGTGGCCACCAGGGACCGGACCAGCGCGGCGACCAGCACCGCGTCGTCCACCTCGGTGCAGACGTCGCCGACCCGCACCTCCACCGTGGGGTACGCCGACGACGGCCGGGCGTACCAGTAGACCATCGCCGCGTCGAGCATGATGCCGGCGGCGATCAGCTCGTCGACGGTGCGGTCGTAGTCGGCGGCGGAGTCGAAGTACGGCGTCGGGCCGATGCTGGGCCACCGCTCCAACTGCATGGAGCGCCAACTGGCGTGCCCGGTGTCGTACCCGTCGTGCAGCGGGGAGTTGGTGGTGATCGCCTGCACCACCGGCAGCCACACCCGCAGGTGGTTGCAGACCTGCACGGCCAGTTCCCGGTCGGGCAGCCCGACGTGCACGTGGCAGCCGCACACCGCCGGGTCGTGCGCCACCGGTCCGTACCGGCGGGACATCGCGTGGTAGCGCGGTTCGTCGGGCACGGTCCGGTGCGGTTCGGCCACCGGGGTGGCGCCGACCGCCACCAGTCGGGCCCCGGCGGCCGTGGCGGCCTCGGCGGCGGAGCGGCGCAGCACCACCAGGTGCGCGCGCAGCTCGGTGAGGTCGGCGCAGACCGGGGTGACCATCTCCACCATGCTGTGCCGGAACTCCTGGCGGCTCTGGTCGCGGGCGGTGCCGCTCAGCGCGGCGAGCACCCGGTCGGCGACCGGCAGGTTCCGGCCGCTGTCCGGGTCGAGCAGCAGGTACTCCTCCTCCACGCCGAGCGTGAGGATGGACAGGTCGGGCACGGTGTCGACGGCGGTCGGACGGTAGGCCATGACCCCTCCCCATACCCTGCTGCGGCCGGCCGGTGCGTCGGGGTTCCCGACCACCTCTGCGGCAAACGCCCCGTCAGGACGTCGCCAGGGCCGTCGCGCGGGCGGTGAGAAAGGCCCGTTCCGCCGCGTTGTCCGTCAGGGCGACGGCTGTCCGGTACGCCTCGACGGCCTCCCCGCCCCGGCCGAGGCGAGCCAGCAGGTCGGCGCGGACCACGTGGTAGACGTGGAAGCCGAGAAGATCGAGGCGGTCCACCTCGGCCAGCGCCACCGCCGCACCGGCCACCTCGGCGAGCGCGACGGCCCGGTTCAGCGCCACCACCGGGCTGGGGGCGATCGCCGTCAGCTGGTCGTACAGCGCAAGGATCTGCGCCCAGTCGGTGTCGGCGGCGCGCCCCGCGGCGCTGTGCACGGCGGCGATCGCGGCCTGGATCTGGTACGGCCCGGGGCGGTCGCGGCGCAGGCAGCGGCGGACCAGCGCCTGCCCCTCGGCGATCAGCCCGGCGTCCCACCGGCCGCGGTCCTGGCGGGGCAGCGGCACCAGGTCGCCGGTGGCGGTGGTCCGCGCGCCACGGCGGGACTCGGTGAGCAGCATCAGGGCGAGCAGGCCGATCGCCTCCGGCTCGTCGGGCATCAGCGCGACCAGCAACCGGGCCAGCCGGATCGCCTCGGCGCACAGCTCGCCGCGGACCAGGTCCGGGCCGGCGCTGGCCGTGTACCCCTCGTTGAAGATCAGGTAGAGCACCGCGAGGACGCCGTGCAGCCGGTCGGGCAGGTCGGCGTCGTGGGGCACCCGGTACGGGATCCCCGCGTTGCGGATCTTCGACTTGGCGCGGACCAGCCGCTGCGCCATGGTCGGCTCCGGCACGAGGAAGGCGCGGGCGATCTCGGCGGTGCTCAGGCCGCCGAGCAGTCGCAGGGTGAGCGCGACCCGAGCGTTCGGGGCGAGCGCCGGATGGCAGCAGGTGAAGATCAGCCGGAGCTGGTCGTCGCGCACAGGTCCCTCCTCGACGGGTGGGTCGGCGGCGAACAGCAGGGCCGCCTCGGCGTGCCGGTGCGCCCGGGAAGCCTCCCGACGCCGCCGGTCGATGGCCCGGTTGCGGGCGGTGGTGATGATCCAACCGGCCGGGCTGGGTGGTGGGCCGCTCCGCGGCCACCGCCGCACCGCGATGACGAAGGCCTCCTGGACGGCCTCCTCGGCGAGGTCGATGTCGCCGAGGAGGCGGACCAGGACGGCGACCGCGCGGCCGTACTCCGCGCGGAACACCGCCTCCACGTCGGACACGGTCAGTCGCCGGCCCCGCCCTGGAAGGGGCGCACCTCGACCGGCAGGGTGGTCGCCAGCGCGTAGCGGCGACCCCAGTCCAGCGCGGCGTCCAGGTCCGGCACGTCGATGATGGTGATGCCGCCCAGGTGCTCCTTGCCCTCCACGAACGGTCCGTCGGTGACCAGCACCTCGCCGCCCTCGCGGGCGCGCAGCACGGTGGCGGTCTCCGGGCCGTGCAGGCCCTGCCCGAACACCCACGACCCGGTGGACGCCAACTCGTCGCGGAAACCGGCGAGCTGGCGCATCACCCCGGCCAGGAACTCCGGGTCCGGCGGCAGCTCGCCCTGGGGCTGGTGAAGGCTGAGCAGGTACAGCGTCATCGTTCCTCCTCGCGGGGCGGCCGGCCGCTCGCCGACCTCTCATCCTCCATACGATCGGCCGCCGTTCCAATCGACAGGTCGGCAGAAGATTCTCGGCGCCCGACCCGAACCCGGCGGTGATGCGCCCTTTGCTCTGCACCTGCGGAGGCGACGGGGGCGCAGGCCAGGTGTCGCATCGGTGGGTGCAGAGCAAAGGACGAAGGACAGGGGTCGCGTCCGCCGGTGCCGGGACCGGAGCCGACAGTCATAGCGACGACAGTTGTGGGTAGACCCCGGCGTGGCTGACGCCTTGCGGGTGGTAGTGGTCGGCGCCGGTTTCTCCGGGCTCGCCGCCGCGCTGGCACTCACCCGTGCCGGCGCCCAGGTGCGACTGCTGGAGGCCCGCGACCGGGTCGGCGGTCGGGTGTTGACCCGCTGGCTGCCCGACGTCACCCAACTCGACCTGGGCGCGCAGTGGATCGGCCCGACGCAGGATCGGATGTACGCGCTGGTCGCCGAGCAAGGGCTGACCACGTGCGCGGCGGCGGCGTTCGGCGCGCCCACTGTGCTCTGGGCCGGCGAGCGCCGAGGCGAGCCGCCGGCGCAGGTTGCCCGGGTTCTCGGCCTGCTCGACGAGTACGCCGCCCGGCTGGACCCGGCCGCGCCCTGGCAGGCGCCGGAGGCCGGGCAGTGGGACCGGACGGTCCTGGGCGGCTGGCTGCGTGCCACCGCCGGGGACGACGACACCGCCGACTACCTGGGGCGGGTGCTCGCCGGCGGGCTGCTGGCCACCGGCGCGGACGAGGTGTCGTTGTTGCACCTGGAGGGCGCGGTGCGCGCCGGTGAGCGGGCGGCCGCCGAGGTGCTGGCCGGCTGAGCGGCGGACGCGACCGTGGCCGGCCCGGTCTCGGCGGGACCGGGCCGGCCTCGGCCCACGGTGCGACCCGGCCGACCCGTCCGTCAGACGTTCGGGCCGGCCCGGGGCGCCCGGGTCAGGGGTAGGTGGTCAGGTACACCGTCTGGTTGGCCGCGTTCGCGGTGCCACCGGCGTTGTTGATCACCCGGTTGATGGTGCCGACGCCACCGAGCGAGACGGTGACCATGTTCGTGAAGCGCACGTTCGGGTTGGTGGGCACCTCGAAGGACCGTTCCTCGACCACTGCGGGGTTGACGTTGAAGTAGCTGTAGCTTCCCAGCCCGAACGCCTGGTGACTGGTCACCGAGTCGGCGACCTTGTACGCGGCGTAGCCCCGGGTCGACCCGTTCATCCAGGCCGCCTGGTTCGGAACGTCGTAGGGCAGCTCGTTCTGGTAGAAGTACGTCCGCCCGCCGTTGCCGTTCCAGATGGTCTGGTACTTCTGGTAGTGCTCGACGAAGAGGCCGTACATGGTGACGTTGTCGCCGTTGACGGTGAGCCCGGTGTCGGCGGTGTTCAGCGTCCACCCGGTCGGCACGCCGCTGGCGGCGTGGTCGGCCCGCCACAGCCACATGTGGTCGCCGATCACGTTGTCGCTGTTGACGGTCAGGGTGTTGGTGGCCTTGCCGACGTGCGGCCCGCCGATGCGGAAGAACACGTCGTGCAGCGAGGTCGGGTTGGTGGCGTGGCTCGCGGACGAGCCGGACGGCCCGACCTCCATCAGCACCGGCGAGTTCGTCGTGCCGGCCTCGAACATGATGCCGGCGACCTTCACGCCGTCCACATCGGCCACCCGCATCCCCACCGCGCCGTTGTCGGCCTGGATGGTGGCCAGACCGAGGCCGAGGATCACCGTGTCGGCCCGGTTGACCTGGATCGGCTCGGTGACGTGGTGCACGCCCGGGGTGAAGAGCAGGTGCCGCCCCTGGGCGAGGGCCGCGTTGATGGTGGCGGCGCTGGTGCCCGGCTGGACCACGTAGAACTGCGACAGCGAGATGGACGAGCCGGCCGGGGTCTTGTTGTACCAGCTGGTGCCGGTGGAGTTGGTGCGCAGCGCGGGCACGAAGACCCGGTACTCACCGCTGCCGTCGACGTACAGGAACGGCTTCTCCCGGACCTGGGGGGTCTGCGGGATGACGGTGTGCGACGGGTTGGGGAAGCTCGGCGCCGGGGCGCCGACGACGCCCTGGAAGACCATGTTCCACACCGAGCCGGTCCAGCCGTTGCCGAACTCGCTGTTGCGGGAGTACCACTGCTGCTGCGAGCCGGAGACGACAAGGCCGTCGATGCGGGTGTCGGCCAGCAGGCCGCCGCTGGACCAGCCGTCGCCGCCGTTCCAGAGCTGGATCTGGTTCTGCGCGCCACGAAGGTGCATCCGCCGGTACGGCGCGGCCTGCGACACCGCCCACCGCTCGACGGTCTGCCCGGCGGGCAGGGTGACGGAGAGGTTCTCGGCGGCCCGCCAGAAGTTCTGGGTGGCGTTGCCGCCGAACCAGAACGCTTCGGTGCGGACGTGGCCGTTGAGGTTGACGTCGTCGGGGTTCATGCCGAGGCCGGCGACCTGGGTGAAGAAGCCGAGGTTGACGTCGGCGGTGTAGGTGCCGGGCTTGAACAGCACCGCGTAGCGCTGCGACCCGAACTGGTTGGTCTCCTGCTGGGTGAAGAGGGTGTTCAGTCGACTCTGGATGGTCGACGTCGGTGTGCTCGGGTCGAAGACGAAGGTGTTCGGGCCGAGGTTGGGGTTGTACGGGTCGGTCGTGCCGACCGGCGGCTCGCTGGTGCCCCCGCCGGTGGTGTTCACCGCCAGCTCCCACAGCGAGTAGCCGTAGGCGGTGCCCCGGGCGGTGCCGTACATCCGCAGGTAGCGGCCGCTGCCGGCGACGGTGAGGGACTGCGTCCCGCCGGTGGCCGTGGTGGTGGAGTAGATGGTGGTCCAGGTGGTCCCGTCGGTCGAGGTCTGGAGCTGGAAGGCCCGGGCGTACGCCGCCTCCCAGGTGAGCACCACCCGGCAGATGGTGCGGGTGCTGCCGAGGTCGACGCGCAGCCACTGCGGGTCGCTGGCGGCGCTGGCCCAGCGGGTGCCCGGGTTGCCGTCGACCGCCGCGGACGCGGCGAGGCCGGCGTCCTGGGTGGACGAGGCGGTGGCCGGGCTGCCCTGTGCGACGTTGGTGCTGCCGCAGGTGGGGGTGCTGCCGCCGGTCTCGCCGTACACCTGGAACTCCCAGAGCGAGTAGCCGTAGCCGGTGCCCCGGGCGGTGCCGTTCATCCGCACGTAGCGGCCGGCGCCGGTGACGGTGAGGTTCTGGGTGCCGCCGGTGCCGGTGGTGGTGGAGTAGATCGTCGTCCAGGTGGCCCCGTCGTCGGAGGTCTGGAGTTGGAAGGCCCGGCCGTAGGCGCCCTCCCAGAGCAGGTTGACCTGGCTGATGGTGGCGCGAGCGCCCAGGTCGACCTGGAGCCACTGCGGGTCGCTGAACGCGCTGGCCCAGCGGGTGGCGGTGTTGCCGTCGACGGCGGCGCTGGCGGGGGTGCCGGCGTTCTCGGTGGACGAGGCGGTGGCGGGGCGGCCCTGGGACAGCAGGGTGGGCGCGGCCTGCGCGGGGGCACTGGCCACGGCCGGGGTGAGCGCCGCGACCAGGGCCACGGTGAGCCCGACCAGCAGGTGTCGGACGACCCGGGGACGCGGGCGTACGGATGTAGCACGAGATGTCATGACATCGCCTGTCGCTAGGGGGTTACGGGTTGCCACGCGGAGGGGATCGGGCGCGCCCGTAGCGCCGTGGATGGTGTCGCCGCCGACGCGACACCGAGGGAGGAGAGCGCTCTCGTAGGAGTGTTGCGGCGAGATTGCGACGGCGTCAAGACATCGATCTATAACTTCGTTATTTATCCCGAGAATTCTTTTTGGGTAATTTGCTGGTCGCCCGCGCGGTCGCCCCCGCTCAGCGGCGGACGCCACCCTCGGTGAGGAAGCGGGCGATCGGGAGGGTGGCCGCACCCAGCGCCACCGCGTCCACCCCGAGCCGGCACAGCTCGATCGACGCCTGCTCGTACGGCTGACGCAGCGCCTGCCGGCCGGCGGCCTCCCGGACGGCCGGCAGCAGGTCACCGAGGGCCATCGCCGCCCAGCCGCCGAGCACCACCCGCTCCGGATTGAACAGGTTGATCAGGTTGGCCACGCCCGCGCCCAGGTAACCGGCGGTGTCATCGAGGACCCGTCGGGCGGTGGCCGAGGTCTGCGCGGCGGCGACCAGCGCGGCGAGCTGGGACTCCTCGTCCTCGCCCGGAACGGCGCGACCCCGACGCGCCTCCCGGTAGCGGTCGATGATCGCCTCCGCACCGACGTACGCCTCCAGGCAGCCGCGCGCGCCGCACCGGCAGGCCCGGCCGCCGTACACCAGGGTGGTGTGCCCCCACTCCCCCGCGCTGCTGGACGCCCCCCGGTAGGTGACGCCGTTGGTCACCACCGACGCTCCCACCCCGGAGCCGACAAGCGCGAAGACGGCGTGCCGGGCGCCCCGACCGGCACCGAACCACATCTCGGCCTGACCGAGGGTCTTCGCGCCGTTGTCGATGTGCAGCGGCACGTCGGTGCCGGCGCCGATCAGGCGCTCCAGCGGCACCCGGTCCCAGCCGAGGGCCTGGGCGTGCACCACGGCCTCGACGCCCTGCTCGACGACGCCGGAGACGCCGATCCCGACGCCGAGCACGTCGCCGGGGGTAACCCCGGCCTGGCCGGTCAGCGCGTCGATGCCGGCCAGCACGTGCCCGGCCACCAGGTCGGGCTCGGTGCGGGCCGGGTCGAGCGGGTACTCGACGCTGGCCAGCAGGGTCATCGCGAAGTCGAACAGCTCCATCCGGACCCGCGTCTCGCCGACGTCCACGCCGACCACGAAGGCGAAGCGGGGCTCGATCCGCAGCAGCATGCTGGGCCGGCCGCCGTCGGACTCGGCGGCCCCGGCCTCGGCGACGAGTCCTTCGTCGATCATGTCGGCCACCACGTTGCTGACCGCGGGCTGGCTCAGCCCGGTGCTGCGCACCAGGTCCTGCCGGGTGAGCGGGCCGTCCAGGAAGAGCTTGGTCAGCAGGGCGGACCGGTTGCGCAGCCGCACGCTGCGGTTGGTGGCACGCGCCAGCTCCACTCGTCACCTCGTTCCCGTCGGCCGTTCGAGGCGACTGTAACCGCCTCGTGCTTGACGACCCACCGGCCAGCAACTTTAATGACGACATAAATTAAGCCGTGATGTAACTCCCGGGAAACGCCGACGGACCCCGACGGCGCACCCCCGAAACCCTGCCCGCAGCCGGCCCCCGCCGCCCGACCCCTATCGGCGACGAAGGCCAGCGGACCCCCACCACGCACCGGAAGGGCTGACCCGTGTCGAGACGACACCTCGGGATATTCACCGCCGCCGTACTGGCCGCCGCCTCGCTGACCGCCTGCGGTGGCTCCGGCGACGACTCCGCCGCATCGCCCAAGACGCTCACCTACTGGGCCAGCAACCAGGGCGCCAGCCTGGAGGCCGACAAGACCATCCTCCAGCCCGAGCTGGACAAGTTCGAGAAGCAGACCGGCATCAAGGTCACCGTCGAGGTGGTCCCCTGGTCGGACCTGCTCAACCGGCTGCTCGCGGC
>NZ_JAGPXZ010000227.1:0-8007 GCF_018070305.1 Micromonospora sp. M51
ACGGAGTTGGAGGCCATCCTCGCCGGGCTGGTCGACCGGGTCAGCCGGCGGATGCGGGCGGCCGGACGGTCCGGCCGCACGGTGGTGTTGCGGCTGCGCTTCGGCGACTACACCCGGGCGACCCGCTCGCACACGGTGGGGAAGGCGACGGCGGACACCACGCCACTGCTCGCCGCCGCGCGTGCGCTGCTGCGCGCGGCGCTGCCCGAGATCGATCGCCGTGGTGTCACCCTGATCGGTGTCTCGGTGGGCAATCTCGACGACAACCCCGTCCAGCCTGAGCTGCCGTTCCAGCCTGACGCCGGTTCCGATCTGGACGCTGCGGTGGACGCGGTCCGCGACCGGTTCGGATCGGCGGCGCTGACCCGGGCGGTGTTGCTCAACCGGGAGCCGGGGGTGGAGATGCCACTCCTGCCGGACTGACCGATACGCGTGCGGCGTCCGCGGTCGAGTTGCGAGCAGAGACACATCACAGCAGGTCGGCGGTTTAGCTGGCGGCTGACGGGTGACCCTTGGGGGGTACAGCCTGACGAGGGGGGCCATGATGTCCGACGACACCAGCAACCGACCGAGCCGCACCGCCGAGCGTCCGCACGACGTGACCGACCCGCTGCTGTGGCAGTTGGCGGTCGACGTGCTGAGCGCACACGAGCCGGACGACGAGGGCCGGTGCCGCAACCTTCAGTGCGCCGGGCAGTCGTGGCCGTGCGTGGCGCGTGCCGGTGCCGAGCACTCACTGCGACTGGCTCGCAGCACCCCGGCCTCGGTCGAGCTGACCGTCGACGGAGCCGACAGTGACGACGTCGAACCGGACGGACGTCGTGACTCCTCGGTGCCGGCGCCGCGATGGGGCTGGAACGCCGGCCCGGCGGCGTCGCACCGAGGGTCGAAGGCCGCCTCCGCGGCCTGACGGGTCGCAGGCACCCGAGCTGCTCCGGCACCACCCAGGTGAACGCTCGGCCGGCGATCCGGCCGAGCGTTCACCTGTTGTCGGTCGGCCGCCGGTTACAGGGTGCGGGCCAGCCGGTCGGCGAGCGTCCGGGTGAAGCGGGCCGGGTCGGTCAGCTCGCCACCCTCGGCCAGCACCGCCAAGCCGTAGAGCAGCTCGGCGGTCTCGGTCAGGGCCGCCTGGTCGCTGCCCTGCTCGTGGGCCTTGCGCAGCCCGGACACCAGCGGGTGCCCGGGGTTGATCTCCAGGATCCGCTTGGTCGGCGGAATCTCGTGCCCCATCGCCCGGTACATCTTCTCCAGGGTCGGGGTGAGGTCGTGGGCGTCGCCGACGACGCAGGCCGGCGAGGTGGTCAGCCGCGATGACAGGCGCACCTCCCGGACACTGTCGGTGAGGGTGGTCCCCAGCCAGTCGAGCAGCGCCGCGAACTCCTGTCGCTGCTGCTCACGCTCGGCCTCGGCCTGCTGCTTCTCCTCGTCGGTGTCCAGGTCGATCTCGCCCTTGGCGATCGAGCGCAGCGTCCTGCCGTCGTACGTGCCGACCCGCTCGACCCACACCTCGTCGACCTGGTCGGTGAGGAGCAGCACCTCGTGCCCCTTGGCCCGGAACGCCTCCAGGTGCGGCGAGTTCTCGATGGCGGCCCGGGATTCGCCGGTGGCGTACCAGATGTCGCTCTGGCCGTCCTTCATCCGGGACACGTAGCCGGCCAGGTCGGTGGGCTCGGTCGGGTCGTTGGTGGAGGCCACCGACAGGATGTCCAGCAGGGTGTCCCGGTTGTCGGTGTCGTCGATCAGCCCTTCCTTGACCACCGCGCCGAACTCGGTCCAGAAGGTGCGGTAGCGCTCGGCGTGGTTGGCCTTGAGATCCTTGACCGTGGCGAGGATCTTCTTGACCAGGCGGCGGCGGACGATCTGGATCTGCCGGTCCTGCTGGAGGATCTCCCGGGAGATGTTCAGCGACAGGTCGTGCGCGTCGACCACGCCCTTGACGAAGCGCAGGTACGTCGGGACCAGCGCCTCGCAGTCGTCCATGATGAAGACGCGCTTGACGTAGAGCTGCACGCCACGGCGGCCCTGTGGGGAGAACAGGTCCAGTGGGGCGTGGCTGGGCAGGAACAGCAGAGCTTCGTACTCGAAGGTGCCCTCGCCCTTCATGTGCACGACCTCGAGCGGGTCGGCCCAGTCGTGGCTGACGTGCTTGTAGAACTCGTTGTACTCGGCGGCGTCGACCTCGTCGCGGGGCCGCGCCCAGAGCGCCTTCATGGAGTTGAGGGTCTGCACCTCGCTGGTGGGGGCCTCACCGTCGGCGCCGGGCCGCTCCACGCTCATCCGGATCGGCCAGGCGATGAAGTCGGAGTAGCGCTTGACGATGTCGCGGACGGTCCACTCGGCGGTGTAGTCGTGCAGGTTGTCCTCGGTGTCGGCCGGCTTGAGGTGCAGTGTCACAGCGGTGCCCTGCGGCGCCTCGTCGACCGTCTCGATCGAGTACGTACCCTCGCCGGCGGACTCCCAGCGGGTGCCGCCGGTCTCGCCGGCCTTGCGGGTCAGCAGGGTGACCCGGTCGGCGACCATGAACGCGGCGTAGAAGCCGACGCCGAACTGGCCGATGAGGTCCTGCTTGGCGTGGGCGTCGGCGGACTCCCGCAGCTGGCGCAGCAGCTCGGCGGTGCCCGACTTGGCGATCGTGCCGATCAGCTGGACGACCTCGTCGCGGGTCATCCCGATGCCGTTGTCCCGCACGGTGAGGGTGCGGGCGTCGCGGTCGATCTCCAGGGCGACGTGCAGGTCGTCGGTGTCGGCGACGAGGTCCTTGTCGACGAGGGTGGCCAGCCGGAGCTTGTCCAGTGCGTCGGACGCGTTCGAGATGAGTTCCCGCAGGAAGACGTCCTTGTTCGAGTAGATCGAGTGGACCACCAACTGGAGGAGCTGACGCGCCTCGGCCTGGAATTCCAACGTTTCGGCCTGGTTGCTCACACCGTCTCCCATCTCGGCTCGTACGGAGGTTCGCGGAAAGGATACGAGTCGTCACCGGTCCGGCTGTGGGCGCGTCCGGGTCGTATTCCCGATTCGCTCGGCCCGCTCCGGTGAGATAGCTGACTTTGGCTAACAGAAGTCAGCTCGGATAGCGTGACGGCCATGAAGCTCGCTGGAAGCACCGCCCTCGTCACCGGCGCCAACCGTGGCCTCGGCCGCCACCTGGCCGCCGAACTCCTCGCCCGGGGCGCCACCGTCTACGCCGGCGCCCGTAACCCCGACCGCGTCGACCTGCCCGGCGTGACGCCGGTACGCCTCGACATCACCGACCCCGCCTCGGTGGCCGCCGCCGCCGCGCTGGCCGGCGACGTGAACCTGCTGATCAACAACGCGGGCACCGACTTCCGAGCCGACCTCCTCGACGGCGACCTGGACGTGCTGCGGCAGGAACTGGAGACCCACTACCTCGGCACGCTGTCGATGGTCCGGGCGTTCGCGCCGATCATCGCCGGCAACGGCGGCGGGACGATCCTCAACGTGCTCTCCGTGCTGTCCTGGTTCAGCTCCCCGATCCACGGGGCCTACGGCGTCGCCAAGGCCGCGCAGTGGTCGATGACCAACGGCGTGCGCGTGCGCCTCGCCGACCAGGGCGTCCGGGTCGCCGGCCTGCACGTCGGCTACCTGGACACCGACATGGCCGCCGACATCACCGGCCCGAAGTCCGACCCGGCGGAAATCGCCAAGATCGCGGTCGACGGCGTCGAGGCCGACGCGTACGAGATCGTCGCCGACGACGTCAGTCGGCGGGTACAGGCCGGGCTGGCCGGCGGTGTCGCCGCGCTCTACCCCCAGCTTCCCTGACCACGACGCGACGGGCCGCCACCGGCGAGAACCGGTGGCGGCCCGTTTTCGGGTACGCGGTCAGCTCGCCTGCAACGTCACGTCGTCGATCACGAAGCTGGTCTGCAGCGAGGAGTCCTCGGTGCCGGTGAACGTCAGCGTCACCGTCTGCCCGGCGTACGCAGCCACGTTGAGCGTGCGCTGGACGTAACTGCTGGAGGCGTTGAGGTTCGAGTACGTCGCCAGCGTGGTCGAGCCCATCCGCACGGTCAGCTTGTCGTACGCCGTGGACGTGGTCGTCTCGGCGGTGTCGATGCGCGTCCAGAACGACAGCGTGTAGCTGGCGCACCCGGCCGGCACGGTCACCGACTGGGACAGGGTCTCGGTGCGGGTGCTGCCGTACCCGTTGAGCCACGCCTTGTACGACCCGGTCCGGGCCGGCTTGCTGCTGGAGTTGGTGATCACCCCGGAGGATGCGGTCCACGGCGTGCTGCCGTTCTCGAAGCCGCCGTTTCCGACCACCTGACCACCGACGCAGGTCGGGGTGCCGCCACCCACGGCGAGTTGCCACAGCGCGTACGCGACACCGTCGGCCGCCCGGTTCAGCACCGTGGCGCTGACGTTGGCGGTGGTGTCACAGGACCGGTGGTAGCACGGGTCGTACGCGGAGTTGGCGGTGCCACCCCACTTGGCCGCCTGGGCGCTGGTCTTGCGGGCGCTGGCCCCGGCGGCGTAGCCCGAGGTGGGGATGCCGGCCTGCTGGAAGTAGTAGTCGTCGGAGCGGCCCTGCCCCTCGACGTTCTCCTCCGGTTGCAGGCCCAGGGAGTCCCAGTACGCCTTCAGCGGCGCCGCGGTGGTCGAGGTGACCCGGTTGATGAAGTAGCCGCCGTTGACCGAGCCGACCATGTCGAAGTTGTAGTAACCCTTGATGTAGCCGCGCTGGGTGCTGGTGAGCGAGTTGACGTAGAACCGGGAGCCGTTGAGCCCCTGCTCCTCGTCGGTCCACCAGGCGAACCGCACCCGCTTGGTCATCGTCGGGTTCTGCGCGGCCAGGACCAGCGCGTTCTCCAGCAGGGTCGAGGAACCCGTGGCGTTGTCGTTGATGCCCGGACCGGCCGAGACGCCGTCCAGGTGCGCGCCGAACATGACCACCTGGTCGGCCGGGCCGCCGGGCCACTCGGCGATGAGGTTGTTCGAGGGGTACGTGCAACTGGAGCAGTACTGCTCGCTGACGGTGTAGCCGGCCGACTGGAGCCTGGTCTTGACGTAGGTGAGCGAGGCGGTGTAGCCGGCCGAGCCGGCCCGTCGGTTGCCACCGTTGCTGGTGGCGATGACGTTGAATTGGGTCAGGTGCGCCTGGACGTTGCTGACGGAGATGTCCGGCGCTGCGAGTGCGGCGACGGACCCGGCGATCGGCCGGGCCACCGTCGTGGCGGTCGGGGGTGACGCGGTCACCGGTTGGGCGGCCAGCGTCACGGTCGTCGCGGCGAACACGGCGAGCGCGGCCCTCGCGCTCAGCGTTCTGCCTCTCATGAGGGCTCCTCGGGGTCGGAGGGATACCCGAGACAATTACAGATGTCGATGTACTAGGCATCGGTCGTTCGTCCCGAACCGCCGCCGGTTCGACGGTGGGTACCGGCGTCAGCACAGCTGAGTAGAAGTGTCAGGATGGGTAGGTAACGCGGCAGGGGTCGTCAGGCCCGGAACGGGGGCTTGCGATGGGGTCGGATCGAGCGTGACACGACCCAGCAGCGACCTGTTCCTCGGCGGCGGCGAAACCGGGCGGTTGATGGCCGAGCTGGACTGGGCCCGCACCCCGCTCGGCCCGGTCAGCGAATGGCCGCAGAGCCTGCGCGCCGCCGTCCGGATGGTGCTCTCCTCCCGGTACCCCATGCTGCTGCTCTGGGGCGAGAACTACTCCCAGCTCTACAACGACGCCTACTCGGCGCTGATCGGTGACAAGCACCCCGCCGCTCTCGGCGACGACGTGCGGGTGACCCTGGCCGAGGTCTGGGACGTGCTCGCCCCACTGGTCGAGGAGGCCATGGCGACCTCGGTGGCCAGCTGGGTCCCCGCGCTGCAACTGCTGCTCAGCCGGGCCGGCTACCGCGAGGAGGCGTACTTCAGCGTCTCGCACGCCCCCGCCCGCGACGACGACGGGCGCACCGTCGGTGTGCTGACCGTGTGCAGCGAGGTCACCCAGCAGGTGATCGGCGAACGTCGGCTGCGCCTCCTGCGCGACCTGTCAGTGCTCGGCGACGGGCGCACCGTCGACGTGGACGCCACCGGCGCACGGCTGGTCGGCGTGATCGACGACCACCCCCTGGACGTGCCGTTCGCCGCCATCTACCTGCGCGACGGCACGACACTGCGCCGGATCGCCTGCACCGGCGGCGACCGGCGGCACGCCCAGACCCTGCCGGACGCCGTCGAGCTGACCGACCCGGGCCCGCCCGCGTACGCCTGGGGGCTGGCGGACGCGGCCGAGGGCCGGGCGACCGAGGTGACCGACGTCGCCGCCCGGTTGCCGCTGCCCGCCGGCCCGTGGGACGACCCGGTCCGCACCGCGCTGGCGCTGCCGCTGTCCTCCGCCGACGAGGGTCAGCCCCGCGGCGTCCTGCTCGCCGGGGTGAGCCCCAGCCGTGGGCTCGACGAGGCGTACCGCTCGTTCCACCAGCTCCTCGCCCAGCAGATCTCGGTGGCGTTGCGCAACGCCCAGGAGTACGAGGAGGAGCGGCGCCGCATCGAGGCGATGGCGGAACTGGACCGCCTCAAAACCGACTTCTTCGCCAACGTCAGCCACGAGTTCCGTACCCCGCTGACCCTCATCCTCGGCCCGCTGACCGACGCCCTCACCGACGCCACCGCGCCGCTGGCACCGGTGCAGCGGGAGCGGGTGGAGACCGGCTGGCGTAACGCGACGCGACTGTTGACGCTCGTCAACAGCCTGCTCACCTTCTCCAGCCTGGAGGCCGGGCGGGCGCGCAGCGACGCCCGGGTGGTCGACCTGGCCGCGCTGACCGCCGAGCTCGCCGGGGTGTTCCGGGCCGCCGTCGAGCGGGCCGGGTTGACCCTCGAGGTGAGCTGCCCACCGCTGCCCCGGCCGGTCTCTGTCGACCCGGTCAACTGGGAACGCATCGTCACGAACCTGCTCTCCAACGCCCTCAAGTACACGTTCATCGGCCGCATCCGGGTCACCCTCGACGCCGACGACGAGGAGGTGCGTCTCACCGTCGCGGACACCGGCATCGGCATCGCGGAACGGGACCTGCCGAAACTCTTCGAACGCTTCCATCGGGTACGCGGCGCCCGCTCGCGCAGTCACGAGGGCACGGGCATCGGTCTGGCCCTGGTGCACGAGTTGGCCCGGCTGGAGGGCGGCGACGTCCGAGTGACCAGCCAGGTGGGCGTGGGCAGCCGGTTCACTGTGACGCTGCCGTGGTCGGCGACGCACCGCACCGCGGTCAGCGGCCCGACGGTCGGCGGGCGGGGTGACGCGGCCCGGGCCGCCGTCGAGGAGGCGGTGGGCTGGCTCACCGAACCGAGCGACGCGGTGACCGAACCCGACCCCGCGACCCGAACGACCACGGATGAGCTGGCCGGGGCCCGGATCCTGCTCGCCGACGACAACGCCGACATGCGGGCGTACCTCACCCGGCTGCTCACCGCGCAGGGCTGGTGGGTGCGGGAGGTCACCGACGGTCAGCAGGCCCTCGAAGAGATCCACCGCGACCTGCCGGACCTGGTGCTGACCGACGTGATGATGCCGGTGATGGACGGCTTCGACCTGGTGCGCCGGCTCCGGGCGGACCCGGCGACCCGGGCGCTGCCGGTGCTGGTGCTCTCCGCCCGTGCCGGCGGTGAGGCCAGCGTTGAGGGCCTGAGCCTGGGCGCCGACGACTACCTGGTGAAGCCGTTCGCCGCAGCCGAGCTGGTCGCCCGGATCCGGGCCAGCATCCGCCGGGCCCGCGACCGTACCCCCGCGGCGGCCCTCGGCGGCGAACCGGCGACCGTCGCCGCCTCCGCTCCCCCTTCGCACCCGGCCCCGGTCGGCCCCGTCACGGCGGACCCGGCTGTCGAACCCGTCCGCGACGCGGCGGTGCTCGCGCCGACGCCGGCCGACCCGGACGCGCTGGGCGATCTCCTGGACGTCGGGTGGACGTACCCGTCCGAACCCACCTCGGCGGCGGCGCTGCGTCGGGACGTGCGCGGCGCCCTGGGTGAGCTGGACGTTGACCCGGACGT
>NZ_JAGPXZ010000228.1:0-7997 GCF_018070305.1 Micromonospora sp. M51
GTCATTGGAGTGCACGCGTACCAGCCGTTCTGCAGCACCGGTCCTCGGAAGGACGCATCTTGGCAGCTTCCCGCCCTGCGAAGACCAGTCGTACGTCGAGCGCATTCGCTCCCCGCCGAGTTTCATTCGGCAGGATCACCGAACACCTCGAGGTCCCCAACCTCCTTGCCATTCAGAACGAGTCCTTCGACTGGCTCGTCGGCAACGAGGCTTGGCAGGGCCGGTCGGCGGACGACCCGCACGCACGCTCGGGTCTCGCGGAGATCCTTGAAGAGATCAGTCCCATTGAGGACTTTTCCGGCACCATGTCGCTCTCCTTCTCAGCGCCGCGCTTCGACGAGGTCAAGGCCTCGATCGAGGAGTGCAAGGAGAAGGACCTGACCTACTGCGCTCCGCTCTTCGTGACCGCGGAGTTCACCAACAACACCACTGGCGAGATCAAGAGCCAGACGGTGTTCATGGGTGACTTCCCGATGATGACGCCCAAGGGCACCTTCGTCATCAACGGCACCGAGCGCGTCGTGGTCAGCCAGCTCGTCCGGTCTCCGGGCGTCTACTTCGACAAGCAGCCGGACAAGACCTCCGACCGCGACCTCTCCAGCGTCAAGGTCATCCCGAGTCGGGGTGCCTGGCTGGAGTTCGACATCGATAAGCGCGACACGGTCGGCGTACGTATCGACCGTAAGCGTCGCCAGGCCGTCACCGTCCTGCTCAAGGCCATCGGATGGTCGGCCGAGCGGATCCGTGAGCGGTTCGGGTGGTCCGAGCTGATGATGACGACGCTCGAGAAGGACCACATCGCCGGCGCCGATGAGGCGCTGCTCGACATCTACCGCAAGCTGCGCCCTGGCGAGCCGCCGACGCGCGAGAACGCCCAGACCCTGCTGGACAACCTCTTCTTCAACCCGAAGAGGTACGACGTCGCCAAGGTCGGGCGCTACAAGTTCAACAAGAAGCTCGAAGTCGACGTGCCGATCACCACCGGCACGCTGACCGAGGACGACATCGTCGCCACCGTGGAGTACCTGTGCCGGCTGCACGCCGGTGAGGAGGGCTACGAGGCCGACGACATCGACCACTTCGGCAACCGGCGGCTCCGTACCGTGGGCGAGCTGATCCAGAACCAGGTTCGGGTCGGCCTGTCCCGGATGGAGCGGGTCGTCCGTGAGCGGATGACCACGCAGGACGTCGAGGCGATCACCCCGCAGACCCTGATCAACATCCGCCCGGTGGTGGCGGCGATCAAGGAGTTCTTCGGGACGTCCCAGCTGTCCCAGTTCATGGACCAGACCAACCCGCTGGCGGGCCTGACCCACCGGCGCCGGCTGAGCGCGCTCGGCCCGGGTGGTCTGTCCCGGGAGCGGGCCGGCTTCGAGGTCCGCGACGTGCACCCGTCCCACTACGGCCGGATGTGCCCGATCGAGACGCCGGAAGGCCCGAACATCGGCCTGATCGGCGCGCTGTCCACCTTCGCCCGGGTCAACCCGTTCGGCTTCATCGAGACGCCGTACCGGAAGGTCGTCGACGGTCGGGTCACCGACCAGATCGACTACCTGACCGCGGACGAGGAGGACCGGTTCGTCAAGGCCCAGGCCAACGCGCGCCTGAAGGCTGACGGCACGTTCGCCGAGGACCGGGTGCTCTGCCGTCGTAAGGGCGGCGAGACCGAGGACGTGGTCCCCGCCGCCGTCGACTACATGGACGTCTCGCCTCGGCAGATGACCTCGGTCGCGACCGCCATGATCCCGTTCCTCGAGCACGACGACGCCAACCGGGCACTGATGGGCGCGAACATGCAGCGCCAGGCGGTGCCGCTGGTCAAGGCCGAGGCGCCGCTCGTGGGTACGGGCATGGAGTACCGGGCCGCTGTCGACGCTGGCGACGTGGTGGTCGCCGAGGTCGGCGGTGTGATCGAGGATCTCTGCGCCGACTACGTCACCATCCACCAGGATGACGGCCACCGCCGGACGTACCTGCTGCACAAGTTCCGCCGCTCCAACGCCGGCTCCTGCGTCAACCAGAAGCCGGTGGTCTTCGAGGGCGACCGCGTCGAGGCCGGTCAGGTCATCGCCGACGGTCCCTGCACCGACGAGGGCGAGATGGCGCTCGGACGCAACCTGCTGGTGGCGTTCATGTGCTGGGAGGGCCACAACTACGAGGACGCGATCATCCTGTCGCAGCGCCTCGTGCAGCAGGACGTGCTCACCTCGATCCACATCGAGGAGCACGAGGTCGACGCCCGGGACACCAAGCTCGGTCCGGAGGAGATCACCCGCGACATCCCGAACGTCAGCGAGGAAATGCTCGCTGACCTCGACGAGCGCGGCATCATCCGGATCGGTGCCGAGGTCGTCCCCGGCGACATCCTGGTCGGCAAGGTCACGCCCAAGGGTGAGACCGAGCTGACCCCGGAGGAGCGGCTGCTCCGCGCGATCTTCGGTGAGAAGGCGCGTGAGGTTCGGGACACCTCGCTGAAGGTGCCGCACGGCGAGACCGGCACGGTCATCGGTGTGCGTACGTTCTCCCGCGAGGACGGCGACGAGTTGCCGCCGGGTGTCAACGAGCTGGTCCGGGTCTACGTCGCCCAGAAGCGCAAGATCCAGGACGGCGACAAGCTCGCCGGCCGGCACGGCAACAAGGGTGTCATCTCGAAGATCCTGCCGATCGAGGACATGCCGTTCCTGGAGGACGGCACCCCGGTCGACATCGTGCTCAACCCGCTCGGTGTGCCGAGCCGGATGAACATCGGCCAGGTGCTGGAGACCCACCTCGGTTGGGTCGCCAAGACCGGTTGGAAGGTCGAGGGTGACGACGCCGACTGGAAGCGCCAGCTGCGCTCGATCGACGCGCACGAGTCCGAGGGGGACACCAACGTGGCCACCCCGGTCTTCGACGGTGCCCGCGAGGAGGAGATCTCCGGCCTGCTCGAGTCGACCCTGCCCAACCGGGACGGCAAGCAGCTGATCGGGCGTACCGGCAAGGCGCAGCTGTTCGACGGTCGTTCCGGTGAGCCACTGCCGGACCCGATCGCCGTCGGCTACGTCTACATCCTGAAGCTCAACCACCTGGTCGACGACAAGATCCACGCTCGGTCGACCGGACCGTACTCGATGATCACGCAGCAGCCGCTGGGTGGTAAGGCGCAGTTCGGTGGTCAGCGTTTCGGTGAGATGGAGTGCTGGGCGATGCAGGCGTACGGCGCTGCCTACGCCCTGCAGGAGCTGCTCACGATCAAGTCCGACGACGTGCTCGGCCGCGTGAAGGTCTACGAGGCCATCGTCAAGGGCGAGAACATCCCGGAGCCGGGCATCCCGGAGTCGTTCAAGGTGCTGCTCAAGGAGCTGCAGTCGCTGTGCCTCAACGTTGAGGTGCTCTCCAGCGACGGTGTGGCCCTGGAAATGCGCGAGACCGACGACGAGGTGTTCCGGGCCGCTGAGGAGCTGGGCATCGACCTGTCCCGGCGCGAGCCGAGCTCGGTCGAAGAGGTCTGAGGTGTGCGGTCGGGGGCCGGCTCGCCGGCTCCCGACCCCGCCCGAGAATTAGCAGTACAGACGACGACATAGGGGACATAGTGCTCGACGTCAACTTCTTCGACGAGCTGCGCATTGGTCTCGCCACCGCTGACGACATCCGTCAGTGGTCGCACGGCGAGGTCAAGAAGCCTGAGACGATCAACTACCGCACCCTGAAGCCGGAAAAGGACGGACTCTTCTGCGAGAAGATCTTCGGTCCGCAGCGGGACTGGGAGTGCTACTGCGGTAAGTACAAGCGGGTCCGGTTCAAGGGCATCATCTGTGAGCGCTGCGGCGTCGAGGTGACTCGCTCCAAGGTCCGTCGTGAGCGGATGGGGCACATCGAGCTCGCCGCTCCGGTGACCCACATCTGGTACTTCAAGGGCGTTCCGAGCCGGCTGGGCTACCTGCTGGACCTCGCCCCCAAGGACCTCGAGAAGATCATCTACTTCGCCTCGTACGTCGTGACGAGCGTGGACGCGGAGTCGCGTCACCGCGACCTCTCGACGATCGAGAACGAGATCCTGGCCGAGAAGCGGCAGTCCGAGAACAGCCGCGACTCGGAGATCGAGAAGCGGGCCGCCAAGCTCGAGGCCGACCTGGCCGAGCTGGAGGCCGAGGGTGCCAAGGCGGACGTCCGGCGCAAGGTCAAGGAGGGCGGAGAGCGCGAGATGCGCCAGATCCGCGACCGGGCCCAGCGCGAGATCGACCGCCTGGACGAGGTGCTGGACACCTTCCGCAAGCTGGAGCCGAAGCAGCTGGTCACCGACGAGCTGCTCTACCGCGAGCTGCGCGACCGGTTCGGTGAGTACTTCACCGGTTCCATGGGCGCCGAGGCGATCAAGGCGCTGGTCCAGAACATGGACCTCGACGCCGAGGCCGAGAGCCTGCGGGAGACCATCCGGTCCGGCAAGGGCCAGCGGAAGATCCGGGCGCTCAAGCGACTCAAGGTCGTCGCGGCGTTCCTGAACACCCGCAACTCGCCGCTCGGCATGGTGCTGGACTGCGTCCCGGTCATCCCGCCGGACCTGCGCCCGATGGTGCAGCTCGACGGTGGCCGCTTCGCGACCTCGGACCTGAACGACCTGTACCGCCGCGTGATCAACCGGAACAACCGCCTCAAGCGGCTGATCGACCTCGGCGCGCCCGAGATCATCGTCAACAACGAGAAGCGGATGCTCCAGGAGGCCGTCGACGCGCTGTTCGACAACGGCCGTCGCGGCCGGCCGGTCACCGGCCCGGGTAACCGCCCGCTCAAGTCGCTGTCCGACATGCTCAAGGGCAAGCAGGGCCGGTTCCGCCAGAACCTGCTGGGCAAGCGCGTCGACTACTCCGGCCGTTCGGTCATCGTGGTCGGCCCGAAGCTCAAGCTGCACCAGTGCGGTCTGCCCAAGCAGATGGCGCTGGAGCTGTTCAAGCCGTTCGTGATGAAGCGGCTGGTCGACCTCAACCACGCCCAGAACATCAAGTCCGCCAAGCGGATGGTCGAGCGTCAGCGCCCGGTCGTGTGGGACGTGCTGGAAGAGGTCATCGGCGAGCACCCGGTGCTGCTCAACCGGGCGCCGACCCTGCACCGCCTGGGCATCCAGGCCTTCGAGCCGCAGCTGGTCGAGGGCAAGGCCATCCAGATCCACCCGCTGGTCTGCACCGCGTTCAACGCCGACTTCGACGGTGACCAGATGGCGGTGCACGTGCCGCTGTCCGCCGAGGCTCAGGCCGAGGCGCGGATCCTGATGCTGTCGTCGAACAACATCCTCAAGCCGGCCGACGGTAAGCCGGTCACCATGCCCACCCAGGACATGGTCATCGGTCTGTACCACCTCACCCACCGCACCGCTGGTGAGAAGGGCGAGGGCCGGGCGTTCAGCTCGGACGCCGAGGCGCGGATGGCCTTCGACAACGGCGAGCTGCACCTGCAGGCGCCGGTGAAGATCCGCCTGCGTGACGTGGTCGGGGTCGACAACGGTGCTGGCGCCGAGGCGTGGACCGCCCCGGAGGGCTGGGTCGAGGGTGACCCGCTGACCGTGGAGACCACCCTGGGCCGGGTGCTGTTCAACGAGACGTTGCCGCAGGGCTACCGCTTCGTGAACTACGAGATCCGCAAGGGTCAGCTCTCCGCGATCGTCAACGACCTCGCCGAGCGCTTCCCCAAGGTGGCGCTGGCCGCCACCCTGGACGGGCTCAAGGAGGCCGGTTTCCACTGGGCCACCTGGTCCGGCGTGACGATCGGTATGGAGGACGTCATCGCGCCGCCGCGTAAGGCGGAGATCCTGGCCCGGTACGAGAAGGACGCCGACCAGATCGACAAGCAGTACCAGCGTGGTCTGATGACCGCCGAGGAGCGTCGCGGCGAGCTCATCGAGATCTGGACCAAGGCGACCAACGAGGTCGCCAAGGAGATGGACACCGCGCTGCCGCAGGAGAACCCGCTGTGGAAGATGATCAACTCGGGTGCTCGCGGTAACCTGCTCCAGCTCCGGCAGATCGCGGCGATCCGTGGTCTGGTGGCCAACCCCAAGGGCGAGATCATCCCGCGGCCGATCAAGGCCAGCTACCGGGAGGGTCTGTCCGTGCTGGAGTACTTCATCTCCACGCACGGTGCCCGCAAGGGTCTGGCCGACACCGCGCTGCGTACCGCCGACTCGGGTTACCTGACCCGTCGTCTGGTGGACGTCTCGCAGGACGTCATCATCCGTGAAGAGGACTGCGGCACCGACCGGGCGATCCCGATGCAGATCGGCGAGAAGCTGGACGGCAAGCTCGTCGTCCACACCCACGCCGAGACCAGCGTGCACGCCCGGACCCTCGCCGACGACATCAAGGGGCCGGACGGCACCGTGGTCGCCGAGCGCGGGCAGGACATCAACTCCATCGGGGTCGACAAGATCGTCGCCGCTGGTGTGGAGACCGTCCGGGTGCGCAGCGTGCTCACCTGCGAGTCGAAGCTCGGCGTCTGCGCGGCCTGCTACGGCCGGTCGCTGCCGACCGGTAAGTCGGTCGACATCGGCGAGGCGGTCGGCATCATCGCCGCCCAGTCCATCGGTGAGCCCGGTACGCAGCTGACGATGCGTACCTTCCACACCGGTGGTGTCGCGGGTGAGGACATCACCCAGGGTCTGCCGCGTGTTCAGGAAATCTTCGAGGCTCGGGTCCCGAAGGGTAAGGCGCCCATCGCCGACACCCCGGGCCGGATCCGGATCGAGGACGGCGAGCGCTCGCGCAAGATCATCGTGGTGCCGGACGACGGCAGCGACGAGATCGTCTACGACAAGATCTCGAAGCGCGTCAAGCTCCGGACCCACGACGGCGGTCACGTCGCGGTCGGCGAGAAGCTGACCGAGGGCACCATCGACCCGCACGAGCTGCTGCGGATCATGGGTCCGCGGGCGGTCCAGGTCCACCTGACCAGTGAGGTCCAGGAGGTCTACCGCTCGCAGGGTGTGCTCATCCACGACAAGCACATCGAGATCATCATCCGCCAGATGCTCAAGCGGGTGACGGTCATCGACTCCGGCTCGACCGAGTTCCTGCCGGGTGTGCTCGTCGACCGGGCGCTGTTCGAGTCGGAGAACCGCCGACTCGTCTCGGAGGGCGGCGAGCCCGCCGCCGGTCGTCCGGTGCTGATGGGTATCACCAAGGCCTCGCTGGCCACCGACTCCTGGCTCTCGGCGGCCTCCTTCCAGGAGACCACCCGGGTGCTGACCGACGCTGCGATCAACTCGCGCAGCGACTCGCTGGTCGGCCTCAAGGAGAACGTGATCATCGGAAAGCTCATCCCGGCCGGTACCGGCATCAGCAAGTACCGCAACGTCCGGGTCGAGCCGACCGAGGAGGCGAAGGCCAAGGTCTACTCGATGACCGGTTACCCGGAGACCGACTACGGGTTCGGGCCGGCCAGCGGGCAGGCCGTGCCGCTGGACGACTTCGACTTCGGGTCGTACCGCTAAGCACCAGTAACACGACGAGGCCCCCGGTGAAAGCCGGGGGCCTCGTCGTGTCCGTGCCCACCCACCCCGCGACCGGGTTCGGCATGATGGGGGTATGACGACAGCACCCGGGCAGGTGTCCGTCGCCCAGCCGGACCTGCGTCACCCGCTGGACCCGGACCCGGCCCGCGCCACGAAGGCACGGGCGGTCTTCGCGCTCGGCCTGCTCGGCATGCTGACCGGGTTGTTCATCGGAGGCGTGGTGCCGGCCACCGTGGCCCTGCAACTGGCCCGGCAGGCGCGCCGCGAGGCGTACGCGTCGGGGGGTTTCCTGACCGGCAGCGTGTGGCTGCGGCGGGGGGAGCGGATGGCCTGGACCGGTCTGGTGCTGGTCGCGGTCAGCGTGGTGGCCGCTGTGGTCATCGGGGTGGTCCGGCTGGCCGGTGCCCCGTTCGGCCACGACTACCCGGCGAACATGGACTGAGGCCGCCGGTGGCCGCGCCCGGCGCGGGTGGCGGCGCTCGCGGCGGTAGCCTGGCCGGTGTCCGCCGCGTGGCGG
>NZ_JAGPXZ010000229.1:0-7938 GCF_018070305.1 Micromonospora sp. M51
ACCTCGGCGACCACCATCCGCCCGAGCACCGGGGCCCGGCGGCCGGTCACCCGGGCCCAGGCCACCGCCGGATGACCGGCGAGCACGCCGCGGACCATGCCGGCGGAGACCTTGCTGCCACCGACGTTGATCTCGTCGGAGTCCAGTCGGCCGGTGATCAGCACCCGGCCGTCGAGCACCTGCACGCGGTCGCCGGTGCGGACCGGGCCGGCGAGACCGGCACCGTGGAACGGGGCGGTGACCACCAGCTCGTCGTCGACGACTGTGAGCATCGGTCGGCCCGGGGTGTCCCGGTCCAGCCAGTCGACCGGGAACCCGGCCCGCCCGTCGTGCACCACAATGGACGCCCCCACCTCCGAGGACGCGTAGATCCAGGACACCCGGGCCGCCGGGAAGACGTCCCGCAGCTGGTCCAGGATCGCCTGGTCCACCGGCTCACCGCCGAGGGTGATCTGGCGCAGCGGCACCCGGGCCAGCGCCTCGGCGTCGCGGTAGAGGGTGCGCCGCCAGAAGGTCGGGGTGCCCGAGGCCGCGTCGACCCCGTGCGCGGCGGCGACACCGGGCCAGTCGTCCAACTCGTCGGGCTCGACCACCACGAGGTGCTGGCCCGGCTGGGTCAACGACAGGGTGACCACCTGCCACCAGGCGTACGTGCCGGGGGCGTACGGGCACAGCCAGGTCCGGCCGGGCTGGTCGACCCGCACGGTGGTCAGCGTGTCGAGGGTGTGCCCGACCCGCTTCGGACGCCCGGTGGAGCCCGAGGTCAGCAGCCAGAGCCGGCCCGGCTCGGCGGTTCGCGGCCGGGTCGGCGCGCTCGGGTGCACGCCGTCGTCGTCGAGGACGCCGACGGTGAACCCGGCCGCCAGCAACTCCGTACGCAGCGCCGCGTCGACCCGGCTCACGGTGCTGAGCAGAAGCTCGGTGCCGTGCACGGCGTGCTGCCGCGCCGCGGTGAGCGCGTGCACCGCCGAGTGGGCGAGCACCGCCGCCGGGTCGGGCAGTGTGGGGGTCGGCAGCGACCGCCAGGTCAGCGCGGTGCCACCGACCACGAGCCGGTTGTCCACACCGGCCGGCTCCGCGGGCGCGGGGGCGCTGTGGCGCGACGTCGCGACGGTCACTGGTGTTGCAACTCGACGAGGAAGTCGAGGACGTCCCCGACGGTGGCGATGCGACGCAGCCCGGGGGCGTCGAAGTTGAGCTCCTCCCCCGTCTCGTCCTCCACCCGCAGCGCCAGCTCGGAGAAGTCGAGCGACCGGAAGCCGATCTCCCGCAACTGGGCGGCGTCGTCGCCCGGCAGCTCCTTGTCCTGGTTTTTCAGCACCTGAGCCATGAGGTCGCGGATCTGCGCGCGACTCAATTCGTTCATGCGCCGCAGTCTACAACCCAATGAATGCGTATCCCATTTCCCGGTAGGCCCGGGTAAGGTGCCGGCACCCGACGTGAACGGCTAGGAAAGCGAGACGCACGTGCTGCGCGAAGCGACGACGGACGACGTTCATCTGATGTTGTCCTGGCGTAATCAGGAAACCAATCGACAGGTCAGCAAGACCAGTCACGAGATCACCGCCGAGGAGCACGCCCGGTGGTGGTCGGCGGTCCGCGAAGACCCGTCCCGACGGGTGCTGGTGTACGTGCGCGACGACCGCCCCTGCGGCGTGGTCACCTTCTTCGACCTGCGGCTGGACGGCCCGCGTACCGGGGCGTGGGGGTTCTATCTCGACGCCGAGGGGCTGGCCGGGCGGGATGAGACGCTGCCCGCCTGGCTGGGGGTCATGCGGGAGGCCGTGGAGTACGCCTTCGACGGCCTGCACCTGGACCGGCTCGACGGCGAGGTGCTCGGCCACAATACCGTCGTACGACAGATGAACCGGCGTTTCCGATTCGTCGAGGGCACCCCGAAACAGGAGCTGACCGACGGCCGGGAAATCACCGTCATCCCGATTTCCCTGGCGCGGGAGGATCGCCGCCAGCGCTGATTGTCGGACACTTTCGCGCAATGGACCGGAATCATTAACCGACAGTGCTTCCGGTGGACATCCGCCGTTCACGGACAGCGGTGTCCACCGGGGCGTGGCGGATCAGACCCGCCGCCACGCCGCCCAGTGCTGCTGCGGGTTGCCGCCGAGCCGGACGAAGCCGTACGCCGTGCCGTCCCAGTCGTCGGCCTGCCCGGGCGCCCAGCGGGCGAAGACCACCTGCGCCACGGCCGGCGGTCGCCCGTCGTCGAACCACCGCACGTCGGTCCAGGTCACCTGGTGGCTGAGGTTGAACCGGAGGATGTACTGCACACCGGTCGAGGCCCACACCCGCTCACCGGGGCGTACGCCGACGTCGGCCACCCGGGGCGTCGGCTGGGTGCGTTCGGCGGTCGGCCGCACGATCCGCTGGTCGATCACCTGCATCGTGACGAGGTTGGCCGCCACGAGGACGCCGAGGATCGGCAGCCGCAGGCGGGGCACCCGGACCGTGGCGACCAGCAGCACACAGCCGGCGATGCCGACCAGCGAACCGACCACCGGTCGCAGCTCCCGCCAGCCCCCGGTCAACGCCATCAGGTCCGGCGCGCTGAAACCGCCGTACCGCAACCGGTGGCCCTGGCTGGCCACATAGGCGAGTCGAGCGGCGACCAGCGCACCGCCACCGACCAGCAGCGCCACCGCAACGGCCGCCCGGCGCTGCACCACCCGCCACCCGGCGGTGAACAGCACCCCGAGGCCGACCAGCAGCCAGAACGGCGCCAGCATCTGCACGTAGCGGCCGTAGATGGCGTCCAACGGCTTGCCGGTGACTCCGGACAGGATGACCGACGCGCCACCGGCCACCCCGATGGTCACCACCAGCGCCACCCCCATCGTCCAACGGCTCGCGTCGCCGTGCCGGGGGCGCCACAGCTCGCGCACGGCACCGGCCCAGGCCACCCCGGCCATCCCGAACGTGATCACCACGAGGTACCAGAGCTGGGTGGTGACCGCCGCGCTCGTGCGGACCAGCCCCTGGGCGGAGGCGAGCGCCTCGAAGGTGCTGCCGTCGGGGGTGCTGCCGAGCAGGTAGACCCTGCCGCCGAGGTGGCGGATGGCGGCCTCGTTGACGAGCGCCATGGCGAGGACCGGCAGCAGCGCCGCGAGCACCACGGGTGGGCTGATCCGGCGGCGGACGAACAGCAGCAGCACCAGTCCGGCGTGCACGGCCACGATCACCAGGCCACGGGAGTGCAGCAGATGGAACCCACCGACCAGCAGGCCGACGGTGGCGGCGGCGACCGGGCCGGGCCGGGCGATCCAGCGGTGCACGGCGAGCAGCCAGGCCACCACGAGCGGCGCCAGCACCGCGTCGATCATGGCGACGCCCGCGTAGAAGGCGGTCGCCGGCAGGGTCGCCGCCGCGACCGCGCCGAGCAGCGCGTACGACCTGCGCAGCTGGAACAGTCGGCGACCGAACAGGTACGCCAACGGCAGCAGCGTCGAGTTCACCATCGCGTTGATCAGCTGGACGATCCGGTAGCTGTCGGTGAAATCCCGGTCCCCCAGGAACGCCGGCGAGATCAGCATCGGGTAGCCGACCCGACGCAGCAGATCGTTCTCGCTGCTGAAGCCGCCCGGTCCGCCCGCCAGCGCGCGGGCGGTGTTCAGGTAGCTGTCCTCGTCGGTGTGGGCGATCGGCAGCACGATGTGCCGGGACAACCACATCCGCCAGGCCACGCTGAGCACCCACCCGGCCAGCAGCACCAGCGGCACCAGCCACCGCCTGGCGGGCGGACCGCTGGGGGTCTCGGCCACCACCACCGGCCGGTCGATCACGTCACTACCGGGTGCCATCAACGCCTCCAGAATTGCCGGCCGGACCAGGCCCCGCGCCGGCCCGTCAGGCTCGTCGGCTGGCGTCGGTGCCGCACTGGCTGGCCCGCTCGCACCGAGCTGGTGTGGATGTCGGGTGAACGCGGGACCGGGTCGCGCGCACTGCCGCCGGTCGTTCGCGCGGCCACTGTAGCGGTCGGATCCGGCCAGGTCAGCCCACATCCGGGGCGGCCGGAAGTGTTCGCCTGCGCGGTGTCCGGCATTCACAGGAGCAGAGGTTGCGGTTCACCCGCGAGCGCCGGGGAGTTAACCCGCCATGGCTAGCGTGTCACCCCGGTCGGCTGGCCCAGGGCCGCTCGTTCATCCACGAACACGGGAGCACCACATTGAGTGAGTTGAATGGATCGTCCATTCTGATCACCGGGGGAACTGGTTCCTTCGGCAGGACGTTCCTCCGGCACATCCTCAACGAGGCCGACCCCGCCCGCGTGGTGGTGTTCTCCCGCGACGAGCTCAAGCAGTACGAGCTGCGCCAGCAACTCGGCGACGACCCGCGGCTGCGCTGGTTCATCGGCGACATCCGGGACCGGCACCGCCTCACCCGGGCCATGCACGGTGTGGACCACGTGGTGCACGCCGCCGCGCTCAAGCAGGTGGACACCGCCGAGTACAACCCCTCGGAGTACATCGCGACCAACATCACCGGCTCGCAGCACGTCGTCGACGCGGCGATCGAGGCCGGTGTCAAGAAGGTCATCGCGCTCTCCACCGACAAGGCGTCCAGCCCGATCAACCTGTACGGCGCGACGAAGCTGGTCGGCGACAAGCTCTTCGTCTCGGCCAACCACTACGCCGCCCAGCACCCCACCCGGTTCGCGGTGGTGCGCTACGGCAACGTGGTGGGCAGCCGCGGCTCGGTCGTCCCGCTGGTCCGTCGGCTGGCCGCCGAGGGCAAGAGCCTGCCGATCACCGACAAGCGGATGACCCGCTTCTGGATCACCCTCGACCAGGCCGTGCAGTTCGTCATGGACTCGTTCGACCAGATGCAGGGTGGCGAGCTGTTCGTGCCACGGATCCCGAGCATGCGCATCCTCGACCTGGTCGAGGCCGTGGCCCCGGACGCCACCACGCACGAGATCGGAATCCGGCCGGGCGAGAAGCTGCACGAGGAGATGATCGCGCCCGACGACAGCCGGCGGACGCTGCGCGCCGAGGGGCGGTTCATCGTCCAGCCGACCATCGCCACCTGGGGTTACCAGGCACCGGTCGACTGCGACCCGGTGCCGGACGGCTTCGCCTACCAGTCGGACACCAACGACGAGTGGCTCACCGTCGAGCAGTTGCGCGACATGCTCGGCATCAACTGATGACGGGGATGCTCCCGTACGGCCGGCAGTCGATCAACGAGGACGACATCGCGGCGGTCGCCGACGTGCTGCGCGGCGACTGGCTCACCACCGGCCCGCAGGTCGACGCCTTCGAGGCCGACCTGGCCCGGTGGACCGGCGGGGTCGGCGTCGCCGCCGTCTCCAACGGCACCGCGGCATTGCACGTGGCGTACGCGGCAGCCGGGGTGGGACCGGGCGACGAGGTGGTCGTCCCGCCGATGACGTTCGTGGCGACGGCCAGCAGCGCCGCCGCCCTCGGCGCGAAGATCGTCTTCGCGGACGTCGACGACGAGACGTTCTGCCTCGACCCGGCGGCGGCCGCCGCCGCTGTCACCTCCCGCACCACTGTCGTCGCGGCGGTCGACTACGCCGGCCACCCCGCCGACTACGACGCGTTGCGCACGTCGGTCAAGGGCAGCGACGCGCTGCTCCTCGCCGACGCGGCGCACTCGATCGGCGGCACGTACCGCGGCCGGCCGGTGGGTTCGCTCGCCGACCTGACCACGTTCTCGTTCTTCCCCACCAAGAACCTGACCACCGCCGAGGGCGGCGCCGTCGCGGCGCTGGACCCGGAGATCCTGAAGCGGGCCCGCCGGTTCCGTGGCGTCGGCGTGGTCCGCGAACGCGACGACCTGCGGTTCCCGGACGAGGGCGGCTGGCACCAGGAGGTCCACGAGTTCGGGCTGAACTACCGGCTGCCCGACGTGCTCTGCGCCCTGGGACGCAGTCAACTGCGTCGCCTCGGCGAGTTCACCGCCCGGCGCAGCGCCCTGGTCGCCCGCTACGACGAGGCGCTGGCCGATCTGGACGGCGTCCTGCTGCCCACCCGCAAACCGTGGGCCGACCCGGCCTGGCACCTCTACCCGATCCGGGTGCTCGACGGTCGCCGCCGCGAGGTGTACGACCGGATGCGGGCCGCCGGCATCGGGGTCCAGGTCAACTACATCCCGGTGCACTGGCACCCGGCCTTCGCCGACCTGGGTTACCGACGTGGCTCCTGCCCGGTGGCCGAGTCGTTCTACTCCCAACAGCTGTCGCTGCCGCTCTACCCGGGGCTCAGCGACGCCGACCAGGACCGCGTCATCGACGCGCTGACCGCCGCGGTGCGGGTCGGCTCGGTGCGTACCGCCGCCTGATGGGAACCTGATGCACCACGCCAACCACTTCTACGGCCACGCGCACGTGCTGGCCCGCTACGCCGGCCTCGGCGACCGGCACCCACCCCGGATCAACGGATACGTGCAGCACGGCTGGAACATCGGTGACGGACTGGCCCCCGGGCACCCGTACGCCGAGCGCACCCCCAGCCTGCTCTGGTCGGAGCAGACCCGTCGCCGTGCCTGGTCGGTGGGGCGACGCAACGTGGTCGTCATCGGCGCGCCGTTCGTCTACCTGCTGGCCCTGCGACCCGAGGACCCACCGGCCGAAGAGCGCGAAGGCACCATCTGGTACCCCTTCCACGGCTGGGAGGGGCAGCACGTCAAGGGCGACCACCGCAAACTGATCGCCCTGATCCGGGACACCGAACCCGGCCCGGTGACGGTCTGCCTCTACTGGCACGAGTACCGCATGCGCAACGTGCGCCGGCTCTACGAACGCGCCGGATTCCGGGTGATCTGCCACGGCTACCGGGGGCACTGGTGGAAGGACACCGACCCGGACTTCCTCGACCGACAGCTCACCGAGCTGCGCCGGCACCGCCGGGTCGCCTCCAACCGGCTGACCAGCGCGATCTTCTACGGCATCGCGGCGGGGTGTGAACCAGCCGTCTACGGCGACCCGATGATCCTGTCCAACGAGGACCCCACCTTCGGCGGCACCGCGCGGATCCGGCGGCAGTGGCCGCAGCTGCACGGCAGCACTGTCGACCTGCCCACCGCGGTCGAGATCGCCCGCGCCGAGCTGGGCACCGACCACCGCTGCACGCCGGCCGAACTGCGCGAGCTGCTCGGCTGGGCGAACCTCCAGGAGGAAGAGGAAGACCGTGACGACTGAGACGGCACCCGCCGGCCGGATCACCCTGCCGGGCGGCGAGATGCTGGCCTGGTCCGACCTGCCGCAGGAACGGCTGGCCGACGGCGGGCCGCTCGCCGCGCTGGCCGCCCGGCTGGTGCCGCCCGGCGCCCGGGTCCTGGTGGCCGGTCCACACGACCCGGCGCTGCTCGACCAGCTCGCCCACGCCGAGGTGACCTGCCTGCTGCGCAGCCACCCGGACGCGGTGGCGCTGGCGCACCGGGCGGCCCGCCTGGTGGTGGGCGGCCCGGCCGGGCTGCCCGAGGACGAGACGTACGACGTGGTGATCGCGGCCGCCGGACTGGACCCGGTGGAGTCGGTGGAGGGCACCCAGCTCGGCTGGGACGGCGTGCTGGCCCGACTGGTCACCGTGCTGCGACCGGGTGGCGCGTTGCTGCTGCGCCTGGACAACCCACTGGGCCTGCACCGGTTGGTCGACACCACCCCCTGGTACGCCCGCCGCGACGATGCCGCCTGGGCGATCGGCGGCGTGCTGGACCGCGCCCGCCCGGCCAACCGGGACCAGCTGCGCGAGCGGCTCAGCGTGGCGGGGCTGATGCCGGCCACGTGCTGGGCCGCGTACCCCGATGTCAGCACCCCGACGGCCCTGCTGGACGCCGACCACCTCGACCGGGACGCCGGCTCCGGTCTGTTCGACGCGGTGCTGCACGGTGCCTGCGCCGGGGGTTTCACCAGCTCCACAGTGCTCCAGGACCCGGCCCGGCTGGCGGTGGTCGGCTGGC
>NZ_JAGPXZ010000023.1:0-18753 GCF_018070305.1 Micromonospora sp. M51
TTCGTGGGCAGCGAGTTCGCGCTCATCGCGTCCCGTCGGACGGTGATCGAACCGTTGGCCGCCGGGTCGAAACGGGCCCGCTGGGCGTTGTCGGCGATGAACCAGATTCCGTTGATGATCGCTGGCGCGCAGCTCGGCATCACGGTCTGCTCTTTGGGGCTGGGGGCGATCGCCGAACCGGCGCTGGCGCACCTGCTGGAGCCGCCGTTCCACGCGATCGGCCTGCCGGAACGGGCGGTGCACCCGGTGGCGTTCGTGCTGGCCCTGGGTGTGGTGGTCTTTCTGCACACGGTCGTCGGTGAGATGGTGCCGAAGAACATCACGCTGGCCGGTCCGGAGGTCTCCGCCCTCTGGCTGGGGCCGGCGATGCTGGCGTTCTGCGTGGCCACCAAACCGTTGCTGCTCGCGATGAAATGGGCGGCCCGGCGGGTGCTCGCATTCTGGCGGATCGAGGCGTCCGAGGCGGTGAAGACGGTGTTCACCGCCGAGGAACTGGCCGGGTTGGTCTCCCAGGCGCGGACCGAGGGGCTGCTCGACGCGGAGCAGCACGCGCGGATCACCGGCGCGCTGGCCCTGCACGACCGCACGGCGGCGGACGCGCTGCAACCGTGGTCGACGGTGGTGACGGTGGCCGAGGACGTCTCGCCGGCGTCGCTGGAGGTGCTGGCGACCCGGACCGGCCGGTCCCGGTTTCCGGTGGTGCAGCGGTCGACCCGCCGGGTGCTCGGCTTTGTGCACGTCAAGGACGTGCTCGGGTACGCGGGGCAGGGTCGCCGGTCGCCGGTACCGGCCGACGTCTACCGGCCGCTGGCCGTGGTGCCGCCGGAACGTACGCTGGCCGACCTGCTGTTGGCCATGCGTCGGGAGCGGCGGCACATGGTGCTGGTCAGCGACGGGCGACGACCTCTCGGTGTGGTCACTCTTGACGACGTATTGACCGCAATCGTTGGGTGATGGGCCAATACCCTTGGTGTGCAAGCGGTTGCACGACAGTGATGGTTACTGCGCCCGCCTTGATTACCGCTGCGCGCTTCCCTAATGTGGGGCACCGACCGCTGTGGGTCGTCTGCCTCGGCCCTTCCCTCACGCGAGGCGCCCGGCGGTCGGTTGCAAAGGAGTCGGTGCCGGTGGCAACCATGCCCCCTCATCGTCACGACCTGAATGCGTCTGCTCGCTCTGGTGGCCTGCGCCGCGCCGCCCATCGGGTGCTGGTCCTGGTCGCTGCTGCCGCGGTCGGCGCCGGTCTGCTGACCGCGCCGGCGCATGCCGCGCCCACGGTCGACGAGATCGAGGCGCAGATCGACAAGAAGTGGGAGCAGTTGGAGCCCACCATCGAGCAGTACAACAAGGTCCGGGCGCAGTTGAAGGTCAACCGGAAGAAGTCGGCGGACCTGCAGAAGAAGATCGAGCCGCTGGCGCTGCAGAGCGAACTGGCGCTCAACCGGGTCGGCGACCTCGCCTCCCGCTACTACATCTCGGGCCCGTCGCACGACATCGGCGCGCTGCTGGTCAGCGCCAAGCCGGACACGCTCACCGAGCAGCTCACCATCCTCGACCGGCTCGCCGCGCAGGAGCGCAAGGAGGTCGAGGGTGTGCTGGCCGTGCGGGCCAAGTACGACGGCGAGAAGCAGAAGCTGGACGCGCTGATCGTCACCCAGACCAAGCAGCAGAACGATCTGTCGGCCAAGAAGAAGCAGATCGACGCCGAGATCAAGCAGCTCGAGGCGTCGATGCCGAAGACCACCGTCAAGACCGCGGCCTGCCCGACCATCAACGGGGTGGTCAGCGAGGCGGCCCGTACCGCTATCAAGACCGCCTGCGGGAAGGTCGGCAAGCCGTACGTCTGGGGTGCCACCGGCCCGAACTCGTTCGACTGTTCGGGGCTGACCCAGTACGCCTACAAGGCGGCGGGGATCTACCTCACCCACCACACCGGTGACCAGTGGAACGAGGGCAAGGCCATCGCGCGGGCCGACGCCCGCCCCGGTGACCTGGTGTTCTTCTTCTCCGGCCTGAGTCATGTCGGGCTGTATCTGGGCAACAACCAGATGGTGCACGCGCCCCGCGCCGGCAAACCGGTGCAGGTGTCCAGCATCACCACCATGCCCATCGCCGGGTTCCGCAGACCCGGCTGATCCACCAGACGCGACACGACGGCCCCCGGTCACCGACCGGGGGCCGTCGTGGTTGTCAGCGGGGCGCGCCCACCGGGGACGGCAACAGCTGCACGTCGGCGAGGTCGACGTACATGATCCGGTGGCCGAACTGGATCTGCGCGTAGCGGTTCTTGCCGCGGATCACCGTCCAGTCACCGGGCGAGGAGCCGTCGAACGTGCTGGCCCGGTAGTACTCGCCGGCCAGCACCGCGCCGACGGCGTACCGCTGCCCGGCGGCCAGGGTGTACTGCAACGGCGAGATCGTCTGGTACGGCACCCCCTCCGGGTACGCCGCCTGCTCCGGGTACGCCCGTCCGTACACCGGGATGGTGGCCCGTCCGGGTTTCGGGGTGGCCACGACGCCGACGGTCCAGCTGGCGGTCGGCGCGGACGGCGGGTTGTGGAACCAGGCCCGCTGCCCGAGGTACCAGATCGCCGTCCAGTCGCCCTGCCGGCCGGCCAGCGCGTACGTCTGCCCGGCGGAGGCCCGGGCCCCGTGGTCGGACACGGCCATCGTGTTCGGGGTGCCGTCCGGGCGGAGCGCGACGTCGTTGACCAGCGGCGCGTCCGCGGACGGTGCGCTCCGGAGCACCACCGCCGAGGAGCCGCGCGGTGCGCACGGCACGCCGGCGGTGACGCAACCGGTGAACGCCGGCTGGTTGGTGGCGTAGTCGGGGTCGATGCGGACCAGCCCGGTGGCCGGGGTGCCGGTGTCCAGTCGGGGTGCGTGCAGCAGGTCGAAGTAGTGCGTCCAGTCCCAGTACGGTCCCGGATCCCAGTGCATCCCCCGCACCGTGGAGGCGACGGTGCCGGGCACGTTGTCGTGGCCGATGATGTGCTGGCGGTCCAGTGGGATGCCCAGCCGCAGCGCCAGGTGCCGGACCAGCTTCGCCGAGGTCCGGTACATCGCCTCGGTGTACCAGGTCCCCTGCGCCGCGAAGCCTTCGTGTTCCAGCCCGATCGACTTCGCGTTGACGTACCAGTTGCCGGCGTGCCAACCGACGTCCTTGGTCTTCACGTGCTGGGCGATGTGCCCGTCCACCGAGCGCAGCGAGTAGTGCCAGCTGACGTAGGTCGGATCCTGGACGAGTTGCAGGGTCGTCGCCCAACTCGCCTCGGTGTCGTGGATGACGATGTATTCGATCTTCTGCCGGGCGGGCCGGTCGGAGAGGTCGTGGTTGCCGTAGTCCCCGTCGCCGAACGCCTCGTAGGGTGCCGGGATCCACTCGCACGAGATGGTGCGGGGGCACTCCACCCCGTCCGGGCGGGCCAGCCGGCGTAGGCCCAGCCGGTCCAACCAGGAACGCTCGGGCCGTACCGTGCGGGCCGGCAGGGTGATCCGCTGGCCGTCGTCGGTCACCCGGGACTGGCCCGCGCCGATGGTGGTGAAGACCTCGTCGGCGAAGGCCGCGGCGGCGTCGGCGCTGTCCGCGCCGGAGTAGCGGGCCACCGCGCCGTACCAGGCGGCCGGGTTGGTGTCGGCGCCGACCGGGGCGTCCAGCTCCCGTTGGTACGCGCTGAGCAGCGCCGCCCCACCCCGGATGTTGAGGCCCGCGTCGGTGCGCAGTGCCTCGGGGGCGACGCCGGTCAGCGTGGCGGCGGCGTCCACGGTCTGCAACGCGGCGGTGGACGGCGCGGGGGCCTCGACCGGTCGGGGCGCGGGCACCCGGGCGGGACGCGAGTCGTCGCCGCGCGGGTCCTCGGCACCGGCGTCGTGGTGACCGCGCCCGGGTAGGGCGGCCACGTGGCGGGCGTCGGTCAGGTGCATCGGGCCGTAGCCGCCACTGGTGCTCGGTGTGCCGGCGTTGGTGTCCCAGCGGGACTCCAGGTAGGAGACGGCGAGCAGCACGACTGTCGGCACCCCGTACTCGGTGGCCGCGGCGGCGTACTGCTGCTGACGGTCGGTGGTGGACGCGGCGGCGGCCGGGCCGACGGAGAGTGGCACCGTGGTGGCGGCGGCGACCACGGCGGCGGCGAGCAGTGCGCGCCAGCCCGTCGACAGGGTTGGATGGTGCATCGAACCCCCTAGATTCTCGCGGAGTGAGGTCAGGTCACCATCGCGCCGTCCGGGAGGTCAGGTCAATACCTTTCCATCTATCGAAGCGTGGGGAAAGAATTCTTCACACACGGTCGGTGACCTCGTCCAATCGGTACGGAGTGTCACGGCCGTGCGGGTTGCGGATCGGTAACAAGCGTCTCTACTCTGGTCATTCGTCGGGCCGACAGCAGCTCCGCCCAGCCCGGGCGGTAACGGACCGACACCGCCGAGTCGTTTCCGAGCGAACCGGGGACCCAGGTCCCTCGGGGTGAATCCGCAGCCACTGCGGTAGGGCGCCGACTTCCCGCCCGAACCCGTCAGCTAACCCGGTAGGCGGTCAGGAAGAAGGAGTACGGAACCCCGGTGGCACTCCATGCCCCGCGGCCGTCGTCCGAGCGGTCGGCATCAGCCGGCCCGACGTCGATCGTGCCGCGCCCACGCTGGTCCCGCTTCACCACCGCACTCGCCGCCCTGGCCGGCGTTGCCGTCGTCCTGACCGGCAGTGCCACGGCGGCCCACGCCGACCCGTCGGTCGCCGAGATCGAGCGCCAGATCGACGCCGACTGGAACAAGCTCGAACCGATCATCGAACGGCACAACGCCACCCGCGCCGACCTCGCCGCGAAGCGCAAGCAGGCCGACGCGCTGGCCGCCCGGATCACCCCGCTGGAGCGCCAGGTCGACGCCGCGATGGACAAGGTCAGCGCCCTGGCCGTACGCGCCTACAAGGGTGAGAACGTGTTGACCGTCAACGCGGTGCTGGGCAGCCGGTCGCCCAGCGAGGTGGTCGGCCAGCTCGAGATGCTCGACCGCTTCGCGCACAACCAACAGAAGGACGTACGCGAGGTCGCCGACCTGCGCGACCAGCTGGCCGCGCAGAAGGCGCCGCTGGACGAGATGGTGGCCCAGCTGACCCGCACCGAAGCTCAGCTGGCGGCGAAGAAGAAGCAGATCAACGAAGAGATCGACCGCCTGCAGAAGCTGCGCCTCAAGGTGTACGGCAACGGTGGCGGTGGCCCATTGCGCCCGGCGCCCTGCCCGGGCAGCTACCCCGGCGGCGGCGCGGGCACCGCTGTCAAGTTCGCCTGCGCCCAGATCGGCAAGCCCTACGTCTGGGGTGCCGAGGGTCCGAACTCGTACGACTGCTCTGGGCTGATGCTGGCCGCCTGGGCGAAGGCCGGCGTGTCGCTGCCACACAACGCCGCCGCGCAGAGCCGCGTCACGAAGAACGTCAGCAGGGGCGACCTGCGCCCCGGCGACCTGGTCTTCTACTACAGCGACATCCACCACGTCGGCATGTACGTCGGCGGCGGCTGGGTGGTGCACGCTTCGCAGGCCGGTCAACCGGTCAAGATGAAGAAGGTCGACGACGGCCCGATCCACAGCTACGGCCGCCCGGGCTGACCCGGGTGACGAGAGGGCCCGCCGCGATCCGTCGCGGCGGGCCCTCGTCGTCGTGGTTCAGCGGGTGGGCCAGGTGCGCCAGTGCTGCCAGGCGCGGCTCGGCGTCGGCCCCCGCTGGCCCTGGTAGCGCGAGCCGTAGACCACCGAGCCGTACGGGTGCTCGGCCGGCGAGGAGAGCCGGAAGATGCAGAGCTGCCCGATCTTCATGCCGGGCCACAGGGTGATCGGCAGGTTCGCCACGTTCGAGAGTTCCAGCGTCACGTGACCGGAGAAGCCCGGGTCGATGAAGCCGGCGGTGGAGTGGGTGAGCAGCCCGAGCCGGCCCAGGGAGCTCTTGCCCTCCAGTCGGCCGGCGAGCTGGTCACCCAGCGAGATGACCTCCAGCGTCGAGGCGAGCACGAACTCCCCGGGGTGCAGCACGAACGGCTCACCGTCGGGGACCTCGACCGCCGAGGTCAGGTCGTCCTGCTGCATGGCGGGATCGATGTGGGTGTAGAGGTGGTTGTTGAAGACCCGGAACAGCCGGTCGAGTCGGACGTCGATGCTGGACGGTTGGACCAGGGTGGGCTCGAACGGCTCCAGGCCCAGCGTGCCGGCCTTGATCTCGGAGACCAGGTCGCGGTCGGAGAGCAGCATCGGACCACCATAGCCGCGTTGCCGAAAGTGCCCGGATTCGGTGCCGGTGACCAGCGCGTCGAGGTCGCTGCTCGTACATTTGTTCGATAGAATGCCCGCATGGCTTCCTGGTCCGAATTCGCCGCCGACGAGCCCCGACTCGCCGACGGGATCCGCGTTCTCCTCCAGCAGTACGGGCCGGGCTTCGGCTATCTGGCCACGGTCCGCGCCGACGGCGGGCCCCGCGTCCATCCGGTCTCCCCGGTCATCACCGCCGAGGGGCTGTTCTGCTTCATCATCGACTCGCCCAAGCGCCGTGACCTCGAACGGGACGGCCGCTACGCGCTGCACTCGTTCCCGGCCGAGGAGAGCGACGACGAGGCATACGTGGCAGGGCGGGCCCGTCCGGTGACCGATCCGGTCCGGGTGGCGCAGCTGGCGCAGAGCGCCCGCGCCGAGCCGCAGGTCGACTGGCGGCTCTTCGAGTTCACCATCGACGTGGCGATGCTCACCCGCCGTGAGCAGCACATCGCGGGCGTTCCCGGCCTCGCGCCGGGTCGGCCGGCCGTGCGGGTCTGGCTCGACCCAAACGCCCCGTCGGCGGTGGCCACCCCACTGGCCGTCCCGCCGACGCGCCCGACCCGCCTCAGCCGTGACGTCCAGTGCACGGCCGCCTGACCACGACTGGAAGATCATCAGTGTCGGCTCCGTCCTCACGGAGCCGACACCGGGCTGTACGTACGCCCGCCGCCGGCACCCCGCATGATCAACTCGGTTTCCGTGAAACCGCGGTATCCCGGCGCTTCGGACGCCCCGATTTTCAGCAAGCCGAGTGGATCAACCCGGGTCGGTCAGGGTTGTGCGGTATGCGGACACCCGCGGCTGGCGGGGGTACCTGGGTGCACGGGCTCGACGACTCGGGTACAGTGGTGCCGCTTGCGGGTGTAGTTCAATGGCAGAACATCAGCTTCCCAAGCTGACAGTGCGGGTTCGATTCCCGTCACCCGCTCCACGCGAAGGGCCCTGGTCAGGACGAGAGTCCCAGCCAGGGCCTTCGACGTTTCTCAGGCCACGAGCACCCGGCGGACCATCCACGGGCCGGTAGCCAGAAGGTCGAGCGGACACCGTGCGATAGGCCCACGACGAGATCCGGGCGGCCCGGCCGCAAAGGCCGGACCGCCCCGGTGCGCCGAAACGGCGCCGAGGAATATCAGCAGGTCTGGATCCAGCGTGATCTGACGCCCGCGTCCAGCGTCACCTCGTCACCCGTAGCTACGGTGACCCAGTCGGTGTGGCCGTAGTTGGCGCCACCGGTCTCGTTCCAGTAGTAGATCAGGTCCGAGTCGATCGAGTCGATGAACTCGTGCGGGTCGTACACGTGAAACTGCACCCGGTAGGTGCCCGGGCGGACGTACGCCGTGAAGGTGCCGTCGGGATTGATGGTGGTCAGCCCGCCGGAGCCGGACGAGCCGGGTTGCGTCGCCACCTCGATGCGGTAGATCCCTTCGTAGCCGACCGGGGCGCCCACCTCGCACGTGTCCCACACGCGGTTGTTGTTGCCGTCCACCCAGACGGTGCCGCGGACGATCGCCCCCTGCTCGACCGTGACGGTGTGCCGCGCCGTGTTGTTCTCCAGGGTCGTCTCCGGCAACGTCGTCGCCGCGGTCGCCTCCATCGTCACGACGTCGCCGACGGTGGTGGAGGTGAGGATCCCGCCGTAGTACAGCTGCTCGCTCGTCTCGCCCGGCCACAGCGGGCTGTGGATGCAGCGCCAGCCAGTCCGGCCGTCGGCGACGCCATCGCCGAACGCGCAGTCCCACCCCTCGCTCGACATCTCCGAGCCCTGCATCCCGGCCGGCACCGGGATGGTGACGGTCACCTCGCCCGAGGGGGAGTTCCCGGAGTTCCGGAGAGACGTGGAAACATTGACATACTCGTTCGGGAGGAGCTGCTGGCTGGTTGCGGCGGGCACGAACTCGAGGTCCATCGTGCTGGGGATGTAGCGCACGCTCGCCTGGCCGATGTTGTTGGCGGTCGACGACTCCATACCGGTCTTCGCCGTGGCGGTGACGGTCACCGCGTCTCCGGCTGTGCCGGGCGGGAGCCCGAACGGCAGGTTCAGCGTGTCGGCGATCTCCCCGGCGGCCAGGGGGGCGTGTACGCAGGTCGCGGTGCCCTGCAGGTCACAGCTCCAGCTCGGCGGGATCACGAACCCGTCGGAGGAGAACCAGGCGCCCGCCGGCAGCGTGAACGCCACTGTCACGTCCTGGCTGGCCTTCGTGCCGGAGTTGCGTACGTCGAGGGTAAGGGTCGACCAGCCACCGCTGGCCGGCACCTCGACGGTGTCGACGGAGGCGGCGACCACGAGGTCCGCCCGGGAGGGGGCGGCGCCCGCCGGGCCGGTGGGCAGCAGGCCGGTGGCGAGCCCGGCCAGCGCGCCGACCAGGAGACTGCTACGGAGCAGGTGCTGGCGGGTGGAGCGGAATTGAACGGACATCAGGTCCTAACGTCGGAGGGGATCGACCGGGCCAGCGGCCCGGTCCTCGGGATCGTCGGCGTCCATCCGATAGAGCGCCAAGATCATGACCATCGTTACGTCGCGCCGGCGGGCTCCCGAATAGCGATGGGCCATCCACGGGCCACAAGGTCGTACAACCAGGG
This sequence comes from Micromonospora sp. M51, assembly GCF_018070305.1. Lineage (NCBI taxonomy): Bacteria > Bacillati > Actinomycetota > Actinomycetes > Micromonosporales > Micromonosporaceae > Micromonospora > Micromonospora sp. M51. The sequence continues at coordinate 8,875 of NZ_JAGPXZ010000023.1, forward strand.
GTCAAACCAGGCCACCCGCCTGCAATGTTGTTGCGGTCAGCAACGCCAGCAACCCCGGCGGCGCTACAAGACCGCGAAGACCTCGCCCTTCCCGCGTTAACCTCGCTGGTCTCCCAGAGCGTTCAGGTGGTGGGAGGGACACACACCATGCAACGACCCCGGGAACTGGCACCGCCGGAGGGCTTCGCCGAGTTCGTCGCGGCGCGCTCCGATGCGCTGCTGCGTTCGGCCTGGCTACTCACCGGTGATGCCGGGCGGGCCGAGGACCTGTTGCAGACGGTCCTGGCGGATGTCTGGCGGCGCTGGGCCACGATCAACAGCGCCGGGCATCCCGAGGCGTACCTGCGCAGAGCGTTGTTCACCACCTACGTCTCCTGGTGGCGACGGCGCTGGCGCAGTGAGGTGCCGAGCCAGCCGCCGGACCAGCCCTCACGTGGCGACATGGCCGGGGAGTCCGCCGACCGGGACGCCGTACGCCGCGCACTGGCCCGGCTGAGCCGGCAGCAGCGGGCGATCGTGGTGCTCCGCTACGTCGAGGACCTGACGGTGCAGCGGACAGCGGAAGTGCTCGGCTGCTCGCACAACACCGTAAAGGTGCAGGCCTTCCGCGCTTTACGGATTCTGCGTACCGATCCGGATCTTGAATTGTTCGCCGCCTGGAGGTCGCGAAGTGACGCATGAAGATGAGGACATCAGGCTCCTGCTGACCAGCGCCGTTCCGCCACTGACACCGCCACCGGACCGGGTCGTCGAAGTGGCCAGGCGGGTCCGCCGGCGCCGGCAGCGCCTGATCGGAAGCGCAGCGCTCGCCGTGGCAGTGGTCGTTGGCCTGGGCGTCGGAGGGGCGCAGATACTCAACGGCGTACCTTCACCGCACACGGCTGCCGATTCCGCCGGTCAGGGGCGGTGGACATCGTGCGTGGAGGCCGCACCGGAAATGGTCACGCGCGGCTTCCGTGTCCCGACCAGTGAAGCAGCCGCCCTGCCCCGTCTCGGCGATGACTTCATCCCCACCACGGTCGTCGTCTGCAGGGTGGAGCGTCCTCCTGTCCGGCCCGACTGGCTTTTGACGGAGCGGCGTAGCGATGACGCCACCGCCCTCGCCGCCCTCGTCGCCGCCCTCCGCCGGCCCGACGCGCCGGATAATCCCGGCCTCGCCTGCAGAGCGGTCCTGCAGGAGGCACCCTGGCTCGCGCTCGTTGACGCGGACGGCCGGTGGATGCGGCCCGGCATACCACTCGATTCCTGCCACGACAATCTGCCGGACGATTTCCGGGCAGCGTTCGATGCTCTACCGCTGACCACCGTGGCGACCCGTCCGGTCGCCGAGAGCGATTCGGCCAGAGCGGGTTGCAGCCAGCGCGAGGTCAACATGACATCCTTGGTGGCCGACCGTGAAGCCCGTGCCCTGCCAGAGCCGTTCCCCGCTGGGCAGCAGGTCCGCCTCTGCGTCTACTACGTGCCGAAGAGTAGGCAGGGGAACGGCGAGCCACTCGGCGAGTTCGCGCACGGAACGGTGCTGCCGGAGGACCAACGAGCGGCGATCGAGGGTGCGCTGCGGGCGTCTCGACCGGCGAACCCGTGCAGCACCCGTGCGAGCCGGTTCGCTGTGCTGATCCCACTGACCACCAGCGAGCCCCGCACCTACGTGGAACTCGACGGCTGCCGCCGAATCACCGTGCGAGTCGCTCCCGACCAACGGACCATCGGACAGGGCGACGCCGCGCTGATCGAGCTGATCGACAAGCCGTGACCTGTCGGGCGAGGCATCCGGGGATGTCCGGGCCGCGCCTCGACGTCAGGCCGAGACCGCCTGGAGACCCGTACCAGTTGCCGCTGGGGGTGGGCCCAACGGGAACTCACCGACGGTGCGCCACGGGCTGACGTCCGGTGTGCCGGCGATCAGCCGGACCCTGTCGACGGCCGCGTTGATCGGCAGGTGCGCGGCGACGGTTTCCGCCGCGTGGGTCAGCACGGGCTTGTCGGCGTCGTGACCGATGGTCAGGTGCGGCACCACGTCGCTGTGCGCCCCGCCGTACGGGGGTGCCTCAGGAAACCGTCGCCACACTGCCCCGGTGAGGTCGCGGAAGGGCCGATGTGGCTGCGGAGCAAGCCAGAGGACCGTGTCACCGAACCAGTCGACGTGCGTCAGTGCGACGTCGAACCGAGGTATCCCGGCGATGGTGTCACGCAGCGCGGCCAAGGCCCGCTCGTCGATCTGCTGCGGTGGCAGGAACGGGTAGAGGACTGTCACGTGCGCTGGGACGCCCCATGAGGCGGCCCGGTCGAGTGATGCCCGGAACCTGCCGACCGCCTCCTCGGCCTCGGGTATCGGCACGATGAGCGCCGTCTGCGTCGGCTCCATACCCTGCGGTTTCCTATCGGTAGTCGGCGAAGATTCGCCGTTGCACGCCATCAACGGTGACCGGGCCCCCGTGGGGAAGGATCCACTGTGGTCTGGTGTGGCCGAACGGGACGCCGCCACAGACGACCGCCTCGGGGTTGTAGCGGGTCACCACGTCGACGACCGTGTCCCGCTGCTGCTCACGAAGCCGTGCCCGATCCTCGGCCGCGGGTCGACGGTTGTGGTCGGAGACCGGCGGACGGGCGACCACTACCGCGTCGACGGCGCTGAGAAGACCGCGCTCACCGAGTGATCGGACGATCCAACCGACCTCGCGGGCGGGAAGGAGCTCTTCCGACGTCTCAATGAGCAGCACCCCGCCCTGTAGGGCCTCGGGAGGAAACGGGAAGCGTCCCGCCGTCAGGATCCACTGGATGACCTCCAGGCAGCCACCCCAGGTGCGGCCGGTGACCGAGCGCGACGGCCCGTACCAACTCCACGGCTGCGTCGGTTCGCGCTCGCCGAAGGACTTCAACGCCTGCGGATCTGCCCAGTCGATGCCGATGTCCTCGGACTCACCCGGATCCGTGACCTCCAGCCGTTCCCCGGTGAGCAGGGCCGCTCGCAGCGACCGGACGTGGACGTCGTCAACGGCAGGCCCGGGGCCGAGGTGCACCTGGGACGACCCGCCGTAGAAGCTGGCGATGCCGAGGCCCCAGAGCCAGTGGTGCAGGTTGGTGTTGTCGCTGGTGCCGAGGAACGGCTTCGGGTCGGCTCGGGCCAGGTCGGCGTCCAGGTGGGGGATGACGGTGATCTGGTCGTCCCCTCCGACGACGGCGAGAATGCCGCGTACCTGGGGGTCTGCGAAGGCGGCGTTGATGTCCGCCGCCCGCGCTGCCGCGCTCGCGCCCACCTGGCGGGTGGTGGGGTATTCGACCGGTACGAGACCGGTCAGGTCGGCGAGCCGTCGCCTTGCCTGTTCGAGGATCGCCGGATAGGCGCCGGCCGCGGCGAAGGACGGCGAGAGGACCGCGAGGTGGTCCCCGGGGCGGGCTTTTCGAGGACGAACGAGCTCATGCACCATGTCGAGATCCAACAGTTCTGCCCGCCGCTCCGCACCTCATTTCGGGTCGGGCCCGCGGGCCCGACGGACCCGCCGGTCGTCGAGCCAGAGTGCCAGCCCACCGCGGTTGCGGTAGACGACGACGCCGGCGACCACCACGGTGATCAGGATCGTCCAGGACCAGAATCGGCCACCCAACCCACCGGGCGGGTCCGCGGCGCGCGTGCGACCGGCGCTGATCACAGTGTCGGCGACGTCGACAGCGAGGATCTGCTCCGGGGCGGTCATCACTGTTCGTGGCGCGCTGGCGTCGGGCGTCAACGCCAACACCCGTACGCCGCGCACGTTGGGGTAGGCGGTGCGTTGGTCCAGCTCCAGCGGCTGGTCGAACCGGTCCGGGCTGAGGGGCTCGGGCTGGTAGGCGACCACCAGCGCGGACCCGTCCGGGCCCCAGCCGAGCAGCCGGATGGCGGTCACGCCGGTGACGCCGGGCACTGGCAGCGGTGCGGTGTTCCGGCCGGTGGCGCTGTCGACCCGGCGCAGGCTCCAGTCGGTGCTGCCGGCCTTCCGGCTGATCAGCGTCAACGCCCCGTCCGTCGTCCACGCCCCCTTGCCGGCCAGCCAGCTCTCGGCGGGCAGTTCGAAGGTGGACACCGTCCGGCCGTCCGGGTCGGCGACCGTGACGGTCCGACCGATCTGGTACGCGAGCCGTCCACCTCCGGGGGCGAAGGCCACCGACGAGCCGAAGATCGGCTGTTGAGCGGCGTCAGCCAGCTGGGTCCAGCGTTCACCGTCGAGCGTGACGATGCTCAGCACCCGCCGGTAGCCGCTGCGCGTCGGGTCGGTCGGCACGGTGTCGTCGACCACCAGTTGCCTGCCGTCCGGGGACCAGGCCCTGGGGCTCGTCCCCACACTGTTGGTGACCTTGCTGTGCAGTCGCCGGGTACGACCGGTGACGAGGTCGATGAGATCGACCCGGCCGTCCTCGGAGAGGCCGGCGGGCCGGGCCACGTACCGGCCGTCCGGCGAGAGGATGACCTGCTCGCCGACGGGTGCCTCGTAACCCATCGAGAAGATCCGGTAGCGGTCGGAGTCGGCGCTGACCACGCCGACGATGCCGTCCTCGTCCCAGCCCTGGAGACGTCGCGCCTGCCCGCTGAAGATGACCGACGCGGGCCCAAGCCGGGGTCGGTCGGTGGCGTGCAGCGCACCGCGCGGGGGCAGCGCGATCCGGTCGGGTAGTGCGGCGTCCGCGCCGGCCGCCGGATCCACGACAGGGGTACGCGTCAGCGGGAGCACCGCCCCGGTCAGCGTGGCGAGCACGAGCACCTCGACAGCGGCGACGACGGCGCGGCGGCGGGAGCGGCGGGCGGTGGCGAGCGCTCGTTCGTAGACCGGGTAGGCGGGGACGTCGGCCGCGGCGGCGTGCAGCGTCTCGCGGAGTCGGGCGGTCACTGATGGCTCCTCTCCACTGTCGGGTCGATCAGGTCGAGGGCGGTCGCCCGCAGCCGGCGGATGGCGTCGTGGCCGTGCCGCTTGACGGTGCCGACCGAGCAGCCGAGCACCTCGGCCGCCTGGGCTTCGGTCAGGTCCTCGTAGAAGCGCAGCACGATCACGGCGCGCTGGCGAGGGGTGAGCCCGCGCAGCGCGTGCAGCAGACTCAGCCGCAGGGCTGTCGTCTCGGAGTGGTCGTCGCCGGGCCGGTCGGTGGGTTGTGCCTCCAGGCGTTCGGTCAGCCGGCGCCGCCGCCACCAGGAGACCTGCTGGTGGTACATCACCCGCCGCACGTACGCCTCGGGGTCGGTGTCGCGGATCCGCCGCCAGTGCCGGTACGTCCGGGCCAGGGCGCTCTGCAACAGGTCCTCGGCGAGTTGATGGTCGCCGGTGAGCAGGTAGGCCGTCCGGGACAGCGCCGGCGTGCGGTGCACCACGAACTCGTGGAACGTCTCGGTCATCCCCACCCCCTCGCCAGGTAGAACGCCACCTGTCCCGGAAATGGTTGAGGCCGGGGTGAGTCTGGCCGGCAGATGATGACACCTGCCGGGATCGACGGCGGTGGTTCCGGCTGGACCACGGCAGCGGCTAGGGTCCGGCGTGGAGGTGGTCCGTGTTCACCGAAGCCTTTCCGATCGTGACGACACCTGACCTGCCACGACTGATCGCGTTCTACCGGGACGTGGTCGGTTTCGAGCTGACCTACCGGTTCCCGGACGAGGGCGTGCCGGAGTTCGTCGCGCTGCGACTGGGCAGCAGCGAGCTCGGCCTGGCCGCCAACCCGGAGGCTGGCGTGCCGGCCGAGTCGCACCGCTGGGAGTTGTGCGTCTACGCCGACGACTGTGACGCGGCAGTGGGTGCGCTGCGCACCGGTGGAGCGACGGTCACCGAGGAGCCGGTCGACCAGCCCTGGGGTGAGCGATCCGCCCGGGTCACCGACCCCGACGGCAACCGGTTGCTGGTGCTGGCCCGGCTGTAGCCGACAGTGCCGGCCAGGAGCGCTGTCATCGTTTCCAGAACAGGAGGTGGGTGACTCCGCTGGGGCTGGGCACCGACTCGAGGTGGAAGCGGTCGAGCAGTTCGTCGGGGCTGTCCCACAACCGTTCGCCCCGGTGCAGGTCGACGGGTGCGACGGCGATGTGCATCGTGTCGACCAGGTCGGCCTCGAGGAACTCACGGATCGTCGCCACCCCGCCACCGAGGCGGACGTCCCGACCGGCGGCTGCCTGCTTCGCCCGGGCCAGCGCTTCGGTCGGGCTGGCGTTGAGGAAATGGAACGTGGTGTCGGCCAGTGTGAACGACGGGCGTTCGTGGTGGGTGAGCACGAAGACCGGTGTGTGGAACGGCGGGTTGTCCCCCCACCATCCCGTCCACTCGTGGTCCTTCCAGGGGCCACGCTGCGGGCCGAACTTGTTGCGACCCATGATCTCCGCGCCGATGTTGCACTCGGCGTCGCGGGTCAGGTAGTCGTCCAGGCCGCGACTGCCGCCCGGCTCGGTGCGGTACACGAAGCTGGCGGTGGCGGCACGCCAGGAGAACAGTGGGGTGGGGTCCGCGTGACCGAAGGGGCGTTCCAGGCTCTGCCCCTCTCCGGTGCCGAACCCGTCGCGTGAAACGTTGAAGCACTGCACCCGCAACAGCTGTGACATGGTGTTTCCTCCTTTCCGGTCGGCAGTGGTTCAGTTCGCGGTTGCCGTCGGGCCGCCGCCACGGCCCCGGTCGTCGAGCACGAGCGGGGCGCGACCGCGCACCGCGTACCGGATGTGGGTCACCTGCGGGGTGGTCAGGACGCGGGTGGGCGTCAGTTCGATGCCCTCCCGGTCGCCCAGGTCGAGGTCCGCGTCGAAGACCCGCAGGCCGGTGCCGAGCACCACCGGCACGACGTGCAGCTCCAACTCGTCGAGCAGGCCGGCCTTGAGTACCTGACGCACCAGGCTGCCGCCACCGGCCACCGCGACGTCCTTGCCACCGGCCACGGCGCGCGCCTGTTCGACGGCGCTGGCCACACCATCGGTGACGTAGGTGAAGCTGGTGCCTCCCCCCTTCATCAGCCGTTGGCGGGGGCGGTGGGTGACGACGAAGACCGGTGCGCGGAACGGCGGCTCCTCACCCCAGGGGATCTCACCCCCGTCGGCCATCCGGCGGCCCATCACGTACGCGCCGGCCGCGCCGAACGACTCGGCGATCACCTCGGAGTTGGTGTCCTGCTCCCCGCCGCTGAAGCCCTGCCGTTCGCGCCAGGCCGCCGCGTCGGTCGCCCACCGGGTGACCCGGAAGAACTTCGCGCTCTCCGTCGAGCCCATCCAGTCGCCGTTGCCGTCGAACTGCGGGCCGGCGTAGAAGCCGTCCACCGACACCGACAGTTGTGCGGTCACCTTCGTCATCGCGCCTGGTCCTCTCTCGGTCGACACCCCGTCCGGGTGCCGCTCGCCGAGAGGTCGGAGCCGAACGCGATGTCCCTACGAGGAGCCAGTGTGACCCGTGTCACTCGTCGGCTTGCTCAACAGCCACGTTCCGGCGTGTTCCGGGTCGCGTGACCAGCGCATCCGGTGCGCCTCCTCCGGTCGGGGCCGCCAGTCCCGGTAGGGCGCGAGGGCCACTCGCCAGGCGATCACCGCCAAGACGTAGAGGCCGGGGCCGATCAGCCAGAGCAGGGCGTCGCGGCGGCGGTAGGAGGCGTCCGGCGCGAGCCAGGCGGTCGCCGCCATCGGCACCGCGACAGCGCTGACGTCGGCCAGCGGCCCACTGCCGAACCGGAACTCGACCAGCTCGCGGAGGACGAGGGACGGAACGACCACCCCGACCAGCATCGCCACGGTGCGGATCACGCGGATCCGGCGATCCGGGGATACGCGGGCAGCAGCCGCCTCGGTGGCCATCCCCCGAGGGTACGGACTGGTGGCGGCGGTGGACCTAGGACTTCCGGTCGCCGATCGCCGCCTCGATCCGCAGACCGAGACCGGTCAGGATGAGGAAAGCGGCCAGGATCTGCGGCTTCAGCGGCTCATGGCTGGACGGCATGCTGAGCAGTGAGACCACGAAACCCGCCAGCAGTGACAGGGTGCCGAACGCCCGTACCGTGTCGGTCCGGCGTGCCTGTATGTCCATGGCCGAACGGTAGCCAAGGTCGGGCGGCGATGTCGTCCCCGTCGCGGCGATCGACCCTCCACTCCGCAGGGGCAGCGATTTATGGGTGGACGGGTTGCATCTTTTCAAAACAGAGACATTGATCTTCCTGGCTGTGTCCAGTATCGTCGGTCCAAGCCGAGGGCATTGAGGCGGGGCACGGGGCTAGCGCCAAATGCCGCGGCATGGGAGGAAATATGCTGCTGCGTCGCGTCCTGACAATCTTTGCGCTGGCGGCCATCGCCGCTACCGCCACCGCTACACCTGTAATGGCTGCTCCGGCAGGTGGAGTGGAGACCATGGCCACCTCGACGTGCAACAGGTGGATCTCTTACAACGGGGCCGACGTGCCTGCGTACGGGAGTAACGTCAATTGCTCGCTGCGTCGGGGCAATGCGAACTCTGCCGTCTTTCAGCTGCAGGTCACAATGAACGTCTGCTACGAATGGGTTCTCCGTAGCCAGGGCGTCTATCCGCTCACCGCCGATAGCAGTTTCGGTCCAGCTACCGAAAAGGCACTACGAGCCGTTCAGTCTGCGGTAGCCACACCCTCCGACGGAGTGTATGGCCCGAATACCCGTAAGGCCATTTATCACCAGGGTTCAAATGGCACGTCCTGCAGGCAGGTGCCGTAAACCGTAGTCGCTCGGGTCGGAGGGTGGCCGGCGGGCACGCCGCAGGTCGCCCTCCGGCAGACCGCCGTGAGGTCCACAGCGAAACGAGAGCGAGCCCGACCCTGGTGGTGTCCCCGGCTAGGGTGGCGATCATGCGGATTGGCATCGTGATCCTGCCGGACCAGCGGTGGGCGGAGTCGCAGCGTCGTTGGCGCCAGGTCGACGAGTGGGGTTTCGACCACGCCTGGACGTACGACCACCTGGGTTGGCGTGACCTGGTCGACGGCCCGTGGTTCGACTCGATGTCCACGTTGACGGCCGCCGCCACGGTGACCTCGCGGATTCGGCTGGGCACCCTCGTGGCGTCGCCGAACTTCCGGCACCCGGCCGCGTTCGCCCGGCAGATCACCACCGTGGACGACGTCTCGGGCGGTCGGCTGCTGCTCGGCCTGGGCGCGGGCGGCATCGGCTTCGACTCGGCGGTGCTGGGTGGTGAGACGTTGCCACCGCGGCAGCGGGTCGACCGGTTTGCCGAGTTCACCGAGCTGTTGGATCTGATCCTGCGGGAGGACGGCACCACCTGGCGTGGCGACTGGTTCGCCGCGGTGGACGCCCGCAACAATCCCGGCTGCGTGCAGCAGCCCCGGGTGCCGTTCGTGGTGGCCGCCAACGGGCCACGGTCGATGCGGTTGGTGGCCCGGATCGGGCAGGGCTGGGTGACCACCGGCACCGGTGACGACAACGACCTGGCGGGTTGGTGGGCCAGCGTGTCGGCGCTGTCCGCGCGGATGGACCGGACCCTGGCCGAGGCCGGCCGCGATCCGGCCAGCCTGGACCGCTACCTCTCGCTGGACGCGGCGCCGGTCTTCTCGCTCAGCAGCGCCCAGTTCTTCGCCGATCAGGTCGGCCGGGCCGCCGAGCTGGGCTTCACCGACGTGGTGACGCACTGGCCGCGGGCCAGAAGCTGGTACGCCGGTGACGAGGCCGTCCTGGTGGACGTGGCGACCCGGCTGCTGCCACAACTACGCGGCTGAGTCCGCCGCGCCCGAACCCGCCGGGCTGAGTCCCCGCACCCGAACCCGCCGGGTCAGGTGCCGAGGTCGCCGCCGGCCACCCCACCCTCGCCGCCGGAGACCAGCCGGAAGCGGAGGCAGACGATCGAGGTGTCGTCGTCGACCGGCGTGCCGAGCCGCGCCCAGTAGGCCGAGTGCCCGCCCCGCCACTCCTCGATCGAGCGG
>NZ_JAGPXZ010000230.1:0-7937 GCF_018070305.1 Micromonospora sp. M51
CCAGTTCGGCTGCGAGGTCGGCTGGGAGATCAAGAAGGGGCGGCGGGGGCGGATGCTGCGCAACCCCACGTACACCGGGATCGGCCCGCTGTTCTGGCGCTCGATGGACATGCTCTCCGGCGAGACGGTCTCCTGGGGGACGCCCAACTGCGGCAAGGGCCAGCCCGGCCAGATCGGGCACACCGGCCACCCGGCCGCGCCGGCCCGGTTCCGCAACGTCCGGGTGGGGGTTTCAGCGTGAGCGCGAGGAGTGAGCCGGGTTTGCGAGCCCCGCAGTCGCGAACGAAAGGTGGCTCAGCGTGAGCGCGAGGAGCGAGCTGGAGCTGGCGGGGCAGGTTGTGGAGTTGGTGCGGCGGCTCGGCGGGCCGGCCGCGCAGGCGGAGGCGGTGGTGACCCGGGCGGACCTGGCGTTGACCCGGTTCGCCAACTCGGGCATCCATCAGAACGTTTCCGAGTCGACAGTGGGGGTCCGACTGCGGGTGCACGTCGACGGTCGGACGGCTGCCGGCGGCGGCAGCGTGGTCACCGCCGACGGGTTGTCCGCACTGGTGGAGCGCACCCTGACGGCGGCGCGGCTGTGCCCACCTGACCAGGGCTGGCCGGGGTTGACCGCGCTCGTGCCCATGCCGCAGGCGCCGCCCGTCGACGAGGCCACCGCGCAGGCCGAGCCGGATCAGCGGGCCGACCGGGTGGGGGCGTTCGTGGCCGCCGCCGGGGGCCTGAGCCCCGCCGGTTACTGCCGTACCGCGCACCGCTCGTCGGCGTTCGCCAACTCGGCCGGGCCCTCGGCGTACGGCCGCTCGGTGGAGGCGGCGATGGACGGCAGCGCCCGCCGCGACGGCGCGGCCGGGGTGGCCGGGCGCCGCGCTGACCGGCTGTCCGACCTCGACGGCGCCGAGTTGGGCGCGCAGGCGGCGGCGAAGGCGCAGGCGGCGGCCGACCCGGTCGAGTTGCCGCCGGGGCACTACGAGGTGGTGTTCGAGCCGGCCGCCGTGGCGGACCTGCTGCAGAATTTGTCGTTCTACGGCTTCAACGGCAAGCGGTACAACGAGCGGCAGTCGTTCGCCGAGCCGGGCGCGGCCCAGTTCGACAGGGCGGTGACAGTGGTGGACGATCCGCTGGGCGGGTCCGGGTTGCCGTTCGACGCGGAGGGCACCGGCCGAGGGGCGTTGACGTTGGTCGAGGCGGGCACCACCAGGGCGGTGGCCCACGATCGCCGGACCGCCGCCGAGGCGGGCACGGAGTCCACCGGGCACGCTGTCGCGGGGGGTGCCACCTGGGGCCCGATGCCCCGCAACCTGCGGCTGAGTGGTGCGGCGACGGGCCCGGCCAGTGCCGCGGGCCGGAGCACCACCGGCGCGGCGGCCGGCGCTGTCGTCGACGCGGACACCGCCGCGTTGGTGGCTGGGGTACGCCGGGGCCTGCTGGTCACCGACCTCTGGTACACGCGGGTGCTCGACCCGAAGAGCCTCGTCGTCACCGGGCTGACCCGCAATGGTGTCTGGCTGATCGAGGACGGCACTGTGGTCAGGGCGGTCCGTGACCTGCGGTTCACCGAGTCGTACCCGAGGGCGCTGGGGCCGGGGGCGGTGCTCGGGCTGGGTGCGCGGGCGGTGCGTCAACCGGATCGGGTGGACGGTGCCTGGTGGGCGGCGCCCTCGTTGCGGCTGGCGTCCTGGCACTTCACCGGAGGCGCCTCCGGTTGATGGTCAACCGGCGCGCGGAAAAACCGGCCCGCTGGGGGCTTTTCCGCAGGCCAGACACACGGGACACTCCCTTGCGCGGACGGCCCGCAGAGATCGGCGTAACGTGTGTCACTTAGCTGCGTCGGTCGATCCGGCGCGGTCGTTGGTGTGCGCATGACGTGGCAGCGGGTGCGGGTTCGCCGGTCCGCGTGCCGACCGGAGAGAGATCAGCCCGCCCGTACGGGCCCGTCGAGGAGACGACTCGAATGACTTCAACGGCAACGAGGCCGAGGGGGGCGCGGGCGCGCGCCGCCATCGCGGCGAAGACGTTGCGTACCGACCGATGGTGGTTCGCCCCGCTGATCACCGTGATCGGGCTCAGCGCCTGGGTCGTGTACGCGACGGTCCGTGTCTTCATGCACGACTTCTACTGGGTCGCGGATTACCACTACCTGACCCCGTTCTACTCGCCCTGCGTCACGGAGCGGTGTATCGAGGGCGCCTCGCACTTCGGCCGTTTCCTGCCCGGCTGGTGGATCATCCCGGACGCCGCGCTGACGCTGCCGTTCCTGCTGCTGTTCCGGCTCACCTGCTACTACTACCGCAAGGCGTACTACCGGTCGTTCTGGCTGTCGCCGCCGGCCTGCGCCGTCCCGGACGGGCACAAGGAGTACAGCGGTGAGACCCGTTTCCCGCTGCTCGGGCAGAACCTGCACCGCTACTTCTTCTACGCCGCGGCGGTCATCTCGCTGATCAACACCTGGGACGCGATCCTCGCGTTCCACTCGCCGAAGGGCTTCGGCTTCGGGCTGGGCAACATCATCCTGGTGCTCAACGTGGTGATGCTCTGGGCGTACACGATTTCCTGCCACTCCTGCCGGCACATCATCGGCGGCCGGCTCAAGCATTTCTCCAAGCACCCGGTGCGCTACCGGGCCTGGACGTTCGTCTCGGCCCTGAACGTCCGGCACATGCAGCTCGCCTGGATCACCCTCGGCACCCTGGCGCTGGCCGACTTCTACATCATGGCGCTCGCTGCCGGCTGGTTCTCCGACCTGCGGTTCATCAACTAAAGGGCCCCTGACATGACCACAACCACTCGCATCGAACGACACCACTACGACGTCGTCGTCATCGGGGCCGGCGGCGCCGGTCTCCGCGCGGCGATCGAGGCCCGGCTCGCCGGCAAGAAGACCGCGATCATCTCCAAGTCGCTGTTCGGCAAGGCGCACACGGTGATGGCCGAGGGCGGCGCGGCCGCCGCGATGGGCAACGTGAACAGCCGGGACAACTGGCAGGTGCACTTCCGCGACACCATGCGCGGCGGGAAGTTCCTCAACAACTTCCGGATGGCCGAGCTGCACGCGAAGGAGTCGCCGCAGCGGATCTGGGAGCTGGAGACGTACGGTGCGCTCTTCGACCGCACCAAGGACGGCAAGATCTCGCAGCGCAACTTCGGCGGCCACGAGTACCCGCGTCTGGCGCATGTGGGCGACCGGACCGGCCTGGAGCTGATCCGCACCCTCCAGCAGAAGATCGTCTCCCTCCAGCAGGAGGACCAGCGCGAGTTCGGCTCGTACGACGCCCGCATCCGGGTGTTCTCCGAAACGACCATCACCGAGCTGCTGCTCGACGGTGACCGGGTGGCCGGCGCGTTCGGCTACTACCGGGAGTCGGGCGAGTTCATCCTCTTCGAGGCGCCGGCGGTCGTGTTGGCCACCGGCGGTGTCGGACGCTCCTACAAGGTCACCTCGAACTCGTGGGAGTACACCGGGGACGGGCACGCGCTGGCGCTGCGCGCCGGGGCGACGCTGATCAACATGGAGTTCCTCCAGTTCCACCCCACCGGCATGGTCTGGCCGCCCTCGGTGAAGGGCATCCTGGTCACCGAGTCGGTGCGCGGTGACGGCGGTGTCCTGAAGAACTCCGAAGGCAAGCGGTTCATGTTCGACTACGTCCCCGACGTCTTCCGCAAGCAGTACGCGGAGACCGAGGAGGAGGCGGACCGCTGGTACACCGACCCGGACAACAACCGGCGTCCGCCGGAGCTGCTCCCCCGCGACGAGGTGGCCCGCGCCATCAACAGCGAGGTCAAGGCCGGTCGGGGCTCCCCCGCCGGTGGTGTCTTCCTGGACATCGCGAGCCGACGCTCCGCCGACGAGATCCGCCGGCGGCTGCCGTCGATGTACCACCAGTTCAAGGAGCTGGCCGACGTCGACATCACGGCCGAGCCGATGGAGGTGGGGCCGACCTGTCACTACGTGATGGGCGGCGTCGAGGTGGACCCGGATTCGGGTGCCGCCTTCGGCCACGTACGCGGGCTGTTCGCCGCCGGTGAGGTCTCCGGCGGCATGCACGGTTCCAACCGACTCGGTGGCAACTCCCTGTCCGACCTGCTGGTCTTCGGCAAGCGGGCGGGCGGGCACGCCGCCAGCTACGCCGACGGGCTGACCACCCGGCCGAAGGTGGCGGTGCACGAGGTCGAGGCCGCCGTGGAGACCGCCCTCGCTCCGCTGCAACGGGACACCGGCGAGAGCCCGTACACCCTTCAGCAGGACCTCCAGGCGGTGATGGGCGACCTGGTGGGCATCATCCGCCGCGAGGGTGAGCTGGCCGACGCGCTGGTCCGGCTCGCCGAGCTGCGGGAGCGGGTGGCCAAGGTGAGCGCGGCCGGCGGCCGACGCTACAACCCGGGCTGGCACCTGGCCCTGGATCTGCGCAACATGCTGGTGGTCTCGGAGTGCACAGCGAAGGCGGCGCTGGAGCGGCAGGAGTCGCGCGGCGGGCACACCCGGGAGGACTACCCGGCGATGGAGCCCAAGTGGCGGCAGGTCAATCTGGTCTGCGCACTGGACGGCGACACCGTGCAGCTGACCCGCAAGCCGCTGCCGAAGATGCGGCCGGAGCTGATCGGCCTCTTCGACCGGGCCGAGCTGGCCAAGTACCTCACCGACGAGGAGCTCGCCGACTTCGACGCCCTCGTCGCCGACGCTGGAGAGGCGGACAACCGATGAGCGCGAAGCGTCAGTTCCGGATCTGGCGGGGCGACGAGAGCGGCGGTGACCTCCAGGACTACATGGTGGAGGTGAACGAGGGCGAGGTCGTCCTCGACGTCATCCACCGTCTGCAGGCCACCGACGCGCCCGACCTGGCCTGCCGGTGGAACTGCAAGGCCGGCAAGTGCGGCTCCTGCTCCATGGAGATCAACGGCAAGCCGCGGTTGGGTTGCATGACGCGGATGTCGACCTTCGGCGACGACGAGACCGTCACTGTCACCCCGCTGCGCACCTTCCCGGTGATCCGGGACCTGGTCACCGACGTCTCGTTCAACTACGAGAAGGCACGGGAGACCCCGGCGTTCGCGCCTCCGGCGGACGTCGCTCCGGGCGACTACCGGATGCAGCAGGTCGACGTCGAGCGCTCGCAGGAGTTCCGCAAGTGCATCGAGTGCTTCCTGTGCCAGACGGTCTGCCACGTGATCCGCGACCACGAGGAGAACAAGCAGGCGTTCTCCGGCCCGCGGTACTTCATCCGGGCGGCCGAGCTGGACATGCACCCGCTGGACGCGCGGACCGACCGCAAGGAGTACGCGCAGGCCGAACAGGGCCTCGGCTTCTGCAACATCACCAAGTGCTGCACCGAGGTCTGCCCCGAGCACATCAAGATCACCGACAACGGGATCATCCCCATGAAGGAACGGGTCGTCGACCGCAGGTACGATCCCCTTGTGTGGCTTGGTAGCAAGATCTTCCGTCGGGGCGAGACGCCCCAGACCAGCGTGACCACCGCCCGTCAGGGCTCGGCGACGCCGGGCTCCGCCCGGGGTGGGGTGCCCGCGCACGCGGGTGGCCCCCACGAGGCGGGGGCTGAGGCGCAGGCGCAGAGGGGCGTCAACGGGCACCGGGTGGGGCCCCCCCCGCCCGCGCCGGCGGTCGACGACCGGGGCAAGCTGCCGCTGACCGAGCTCACCTTCGACCGGGCCGCCGCGCCGTCGCCGTTCGGCGACGACGTGACCTTCCCGCTGCCTCCGGAGCACCTCAACTTCGCCCACCCGGAGCAGGACAACAAGCACTAATCACCCGGAACAACAACGGGGGCCGTGGCAGTTGCCACGGCCCCCGTCCCACTTGCGTGATCAACGGGGGCTGGGCGTGATCACCGGGGGGTGGGCGGGGTGAGGAGGGGGCGGAGGGCTGCCACGATGGGGGCGTCGGCGGGGAGCCAGGTGACCGAGTCCAGTTCGTCGGCGGTGAGCCACCGCAGCGCCTCGTGCTCCAGCGCCTGCGGTTGGTCGCCGCCGAGCAGGCGGGCCGCGTACACCTTGAGCACCGAGCGGCCGTGCGCCATCCGTACGTTGCGGCCGACCCGGTCGCCGATCTCGACGCGTACGGCCAACTCCTCGGCGCACTCCCGGATCAACGCGTCGGTCTCGGCCTCCCCCGGCTCGACCTTTCCGCCCGGAAACTCCCACATGCCCGCTACCTCGGGTGGCGCGGAACGCGCACAGGCGAGCACCCGCCCATCCCGGATGATCGCCGCGCCGACGATCACCTTCAGGTCCCGTCGCTCGGCCTGCCCGCCACCAGTCGCCCGTTCGGTCCGCACGGGCGTCCAGGGTGCCAGATCAATCGGCGGTTTGGGTACCGTAGCCGTCCGCTAGGCCAATAAGACACGGAAGTGTGGGCGTGGACACCCCCTCCGAGCAGCGAGAGACTAGGGGACACCGACAAGACACGGGATGGCGACGATTTGGCCACGAGCCGGCAACGGCGCTTGGGGGGTGCGGTGATGCGCGTGCTGTTCAACAGCAGGGCCAAGCACGACTACCTTTCCGACGCGTTGACCTTGCTATCTGGTTGGACACGCGAGGGCGAGCAGATCCGACGGACGCTCATGATCGACGATACCCAACACGCCGCACTAACTGAACGGGTCAAGGTCGTCGCGGACGCGCTGCATCTGCGACCCGAGATCAGCCGCCGGGCCGACAGCACCCAGATCCGGGTCGGGCACGGCAGCGGTGAGCCCCTGACCGAGGGCGAGGTCCTGTTGGCCGCCCGCATCGAGGACGCGTACCGGGCGGTCACCGAGGGCTGACGACCGACGCCGACTCCGCGTCCTGCGGGTACCAGCGCAGTTCCACCGAGTTGCCGTCCGGGTCCCGCACGTAGATCGAGGTCGCCGAACCGCGGGCGCCGAACCGGCTGACCGGCCCGGTCAGCACCGTAAAGACTTCCGACCCGATCACCTGCGCCCAGTCCAACGGCGCCACCACCAGGCAGAAGTGGTCCACGTTCGCGCCCTGCGGTTCACCTCGAACGAGGTCGATGATGCTGTCGGGGCTGATCCGCACCGACGGAAACGGGACTGCGCCCGCCCGCCACTCGTCGACCCGTACCGGCGCCAGCCCGAGCCGGCCGCAGTAGAAGTCCAGGGACCGTTCCACGTCGGCGACGGTCAGCACCAGGTGGTCGAAACCGGTGACCCGCACCGCGCTCATGCCTGCTCCAAGTCGGCCGCCGCGCGCAACCAGCCGCTGAACAGCGCCGGGTCGACGTCGGCGAGGTCGCGCAGCTTCACCGCCGCCATCGAGCGCGCACCGGGCACCAACCGTCCTGACGGGTCGGCGATCTCCTGTCCCCGCCACAACCCGAAGGTGACAAAGGACCCGTACGCCTTGATCAGGCAGACCGGGCGCTGGCCGGGCCGGTCGCCCAGGCCCCAGACCGGGTGCCCGTGCCACATCGCGCCCGTCGCCGCCGGCAGGGCCGCCGCGATGATCGGCGTCAGCTTCTCGCCGATCTCGCGCAGTGGGCCGGCCAGGCCGGCCAGGTAGTCGTCAACGCTCACGTTCTCGCCTTTCGCTCGGTGTTCCCTGCCGCGTTCACGATCCCCTGACGAGGGACACCGACCAAGACCTGATGTCGCTACGATCGTTGCCCAGAGGTCAACGATGGGGGCGGTGTGCTGGAGCGGTACGAGGTCGAGACCTTCCTGACGCTCGCGAAGGAACTGCACTTCGGCCGCACCGCCGAGCGGTTGACAGTCAGCACCGGTCGGGTCAGCCACATCGTGAAGAAGCTGGAACGCCGGATCGGGGCACCGCTGTTCGCCCGTACCAGTCGGGTCGTCCAGCTCACCCCGATCGGCCGGCAGCTCGCCGAGGAACTGGCCCCGCTGGTTGCCGGGATGGACGAGGCCGTCCGCCGCGCGACCGACGCCGCCCGGTGCCGAAGGGACCCGCCGGGAACA
>NZ_JAGPXZ010000231.1:0-7897 GCF_018070305.1 Micromonospora sp. M51
GTCTGGGCCTGCTGGCCACCCGCCGAGCCAACTGGAGCAGCCACCTGCCGTTCGGCCCGTTCCTGCTGCTCGGCACGGTGGGTGCCGTCCTGCTGGCGGCCTGACCCGGCGGGCGGCGACCGGCCGGGTCGCCGGTCACTGTCGCGAGCGGCCGGCCAGTTTGGGGACCGGGCTGTCCTGACGGTCGGCCCGCCGGCGCAGCACCTCGCCGATCGGGCGGGCCAGCAACGGGGTGATCACCACGGCGACCAGGGCGCCGAACAGCACCCCCGCGATCACGTCGTGCGGGTAGTGCACGCCCACGAAGACCCGGGAGAAGGCGGCGAGCGCGGCCAGGGGCAACGCGACCAGGCCGAGGCGGCGGGAGAGCAGCAACGTGGTGACCGCCAGCGCGCCGGCGATGGTGGCGTGGTTGCTGGGGAACGACCAGTCGCCCGGGGGTGGGCAGGCGCTCGCGATGATCTCCCGGCCGATGGTCCGGCAGGGGCGCTCCTCGTCCACCACGGTCTTGAGGAACTCGCTGCCCACGTACGCCAGGATGGCCGGCAGCGGCGCGATCAGGGCGAGTGCCCGGTCGTGCGGGCCGCCGGACCGGCGGCTCAGCGCGGCCATCAGCAGCAGCGCGCCGAGTATCAGGATCACCCCCTCGGTGGCGTGTCCGACGAACCACTGCACCGGCTCTGGGCTGCCGGCGGCGGCGTCGACGACGTCGCGGTACCACTCGGCGCTGATCTCCGGAACGTCAATGCTGCCGTTGTCGACCATGCATCACCTCACTTCACGTTCATACCTCGTTCACCTGGGGGACACCCTAGGAACGCGGCAGCGGGCACTGCCGCTGTCGAAGGTCGAGTGGCTTTGGCGACCTTCGTCCAGGATTCGTCCAGCTGGCTCTGGTTGGCTGGTGCAGGACATCGGCCGACAGGAGACTTCGTGCAAACCGGTTCGACCACCGATCAACCGCAGTCCACCGCCGGCTTGGCCGACGACGAGACCTGGCGGATCCGGCGCACAGCGGCCGACCAGGACCGGCTCGGCGAGACCGAGTCGATCTTCGCGTTGAGCAACGGGTGGATCGGCTGGCGCGGGGTGCTCGACGAGGGTGCTCCGTGCGGGATGCCGGGCAGTTACGTCAACGGCTTCCACGAGCGGCGCGAACTGAGCTACCCCGAGGAGGGGTACGCGTTCCCGTCGGCCAGCGACACCGTCATCAGCGCACCAAACGCCGCGCTGATCCGGCTCTGGGTCGACGACGAGCCACTCGATCTCCGGACCGGGACGCTGCGCCGCCACGAACGGGTGCTCGACCTGCGCGCCGGCGTGCTGACTCGGGAGACCGAGTGGATCTCACCCGCTGGTCGGGCCGTGCGCCTGCGCAGCAGCCGGTTGGTGTCCCTGCCGCGTCGCCCGGTGGCCGCCGTCCGGTACGAGGTCGAGCCGTTGGACACCGCCGTCGAGCTGCGCGTCTGCTCGGACCTGCTGGCAAACGAGAAGGTGCCGGAGCGCTCGGACGACCCTCGGGCCGCCTCGGTGCCCACCGACCCGCTGACCGCCGAGACGTACCGGGCGACCGGCCTCGACGGCGTGCTGGTGCACCGCACCGAACGCAGCGGCCAACGCGTCGCGGTCGCCGTCAGTCACCTGCTGGACGGGCCGGACACGGTGACCACCACCGGCGACTGCACCCCGGACCGAGTACGGCTGACCGTCACGGGTCGTCTGCACCCGGGGGAGCGGTTGTGGCTGCCGAAGTTCGCCGCCTCCGAGTGGGCGGCGGTCGACGAGACGTCCGCCGACGAGTTGGCCGCCCTGGTCACCGCCGAGGCGGACGCCGCCCGCGCGGACGGCTTCGACGCCCTGCTCACCGACCAGCGCGCCGCCCTGGACGCGGCCTGGCAGGTCGCCGACGTGCGGCTCGACGGCGATCCGGAGCTTCAGCAGGCAGTTCGGTTCGCGATGTTCCACCTGATCCAGGCCGGTCGCCCGGACTGCGACCGGACCATCTCGGCCAAGGGGTTGACCGGCAACGGCTACGACGGTCACGTCCTCTGGGACACCGAAAGTTACGTCCTGCCGGTGCTCACCTACCTGGCCCCGGCGGTGGCCCGGTCGGCGCTGACCTGGCGGCACGCCCACCTCCCCGAGGCGCGGGAGCGGGCCGCCGAGCTGCGGTTGGCCGGCGCGACCTTCCCGTGGCGCACCATCGGCGGCCGGGAGTGCTCCGGCTACTGGCCGGCGGGCACCGCCGGGCTGCACGTCAACGCCGACGTCGCCGACGCGGTGCTGCGCTACGTGGCGGCCACCGACGACCAGCGGTTCCTGGCCGAGGCGGGGCTGGAACTGCTGGTGGAGACCGCCCGGCTCTGGCACGGCTTCGGCCACTGGTCGGGCGACGGCGGCTTCCACCTGCACGGCGTGACCGGCCCGGACGAGTACGCCGCGCTCGTCGACGACAACGTCTTCACCAACCTGATGGCCAGGCGCAACCTGCGCGGCGCGGCGGACGCCGCCGAGCGGCATCCGGAGGTGGCCGGCCGGCTCGGCGTGGACCGCGACGAGGTGGCCGGCTGGCGGGCCGCCGCCGATGCGATGGCCATCCCGTACGACAGCGAGCGCGAGGTGCACCAGCAGGCCGCCGGCTTCACCGAGCAACCCGAGTGGGACTTCGCGAACACCGGCGACGACGACTACCCGCTGCTGCTGCACTTCCCGTACCTGGAGCTGTACCGCAAGCAGGTGGTCAAGCAGGCCGACCTGGTGCTGGCCATGCAACTTCGCCCCGGTGAGTTCACCGCCGACGAGAAGGCGCGCAACCTGGCGTACTACCAGGCCCGCACGGTCCGCGACTCGTCGCTGTCGGCCGCCCCGCAGGCGGTGCTGGCCGCCGAGGTCGGGCACCTGGACCTGGCGTACGACCTGTTCGCCGAGTCGGTGCTGCAGGACCTGGCCGACCTGGGGGACAAGACCGCCGACGGGCTGCACCTGGCCTCGCTGGCCGGCGCGTGGCTGGCACTGGTGCAGGGCTTCGGTGGGTTGCGCGACGACCGCGAGGTGCTCTCCTTCGACCCCCGCCTGCCGCGCCGGATCGACCGGCTGGCGTTCAGCCTGCGCTGGCGCGGCCACCGGCTGCGGGTCACGTTGACTCCGACGGAGGCCCGCTACGAGCTGCCCGACGCCACCGGCGACGCCGAGATCGAGCTGTGGCACCACGGCGAGTCGCTGCGGGTCACCGGCACCGAGCCGGTCACCCGGCCGATGCCGCCGGTGCCCGACCCCGGCCCGGAACCGCCGTCCCCGCCCGGCCGCCGCCCCACCCGCCGCTCGGCCGACTGAGCCGCCTCGCTGGTGTTGTCGCGCGGTGGTCTCCGGTCCGTGGCTCGGCTCAGATCGGCGCGGGACCACCTGCCATCCGTTCGCGGACGGCCGCCAGATCCTCGAAGGCGTACGCCCAGTTGTGGCACTTGAAGCTGCGCAGACCGTCGATCGCTGTGTGACAGTCGGAGCAGCGCACCCCGGCGATGGCGTCCGGGATCTCGGTGTTGACGTACTTGCGTTCGCCGAGGATGACCGTGGCGATCATGGTCTTGTCGTGCAGGCCGGAGAGGGCCGACGAGACGATGTCGTACCAGGTGATCCGCCGGCGGCACTTCGGGCAGTCGGGTTCGTCGCCGCTGACCCAGAGCGGGGCGCCGATGCTGCGTGCGGGCATGCCGAGCAGCTTCTCCAGCCGCCGGACGTCCGACTCCGGGGTGGTCCAGCGGTGTCGGCCGGGCAGTGACGCGGGTGAGTCGTACACGGCGCGGAACAGGTCGTTGTCGACCTGCACGGTTTCGCGCTGAGCGGTCATCGGCTTCCCTCCTCGTTGAGTCGGTGCCCCCACCGTGGTCAGCGGTGACCATGGGCGCAGCCGGATCAACGACACGAGGGGTCAGCGGGTCGTCGCCACGCGGCTGACCGCTTTCGGCTCCGGTGCGCGGCCTCGGGTGGTACGACGGACGCAGGGGCCGTGCGCCAGCGGGAGGAGCGCCGATGGCGAGCAGACCCGAGCGGCTGCTGCGGGGCGGCGACTCGCCGCTGAGCGCCTCGTTCCTGGAGCTGTTCTTCGATCTGGCGTTCGTGCTGGTCCTCAGCCAGTTGGCCGCCCACCTGCTGCACGACCTCACAGTGGTCGGCGCGCTGCACACCGCCCTGCTGTTGACCGGAGTCTGGTGGATCTGGGTGCCCACCACCTGGTTCGCCGACTGGTACGACCCGCAGAGCCCGGCGGTGCGGTGGCTGCTGGTGGGCGCCGCGCTGGGCACCCTGCTGGCCGGGGTGGCGATCCCGCAGGCGTTGGACGGGCGGGGGCTGCTCTTCGCCGCCGCGTACGTCTCGGTGCACATTGCCCGTGGGGTGGTGACCGCTGTCGGGTTGCGCGGTCATCCGCGGCAGATTCGAACGCTGCGGATCCTGTGCTGGTTCAGCGTCTCGGCCGTACCGTGGCTCGCCGGTGGGTTGCTGCCGCAGTGGCGGGTGCCGTTGTGGCTGCTCGCCCTCGCTCTCGACCTCACCGGTCCGAGGCTCGGTTACCCCACACCCGGGATGGGCCGGACCACGCGGGAGGAGTTGCACCTGGCCGGTGAGCACTTCGCCGAGCGGTACCAGCAGATCATGATCATCGCGCTCGGCGAACTCGTCCTGGTCGCCGGCCTGTCGTACGCCGGCACCGATCTGCACTTCTCACAGACCGTCGCGTTTCTGCTGGTCTTCACCCTCGCCGTGCTGATCGGTCTGCTCTACGTCACGCCTGCCGGCCAGCGCCTCGGCCCGGCCATCGAGCGCGCCGATCCGGCCCGGCTCGGCGTGATCACCGGTTACCTGCACCTGGTGATGATCGCCGGGCTGGTGGTCACCGCCGTCGGCGCCGAACTGAGCATCGTCCACCCCCTACGGACCGGTGACACGACCGCCGTCGCGGTCATTCTGAGCGGCCCGACGCTGTTCCTCGTCGGGCGGATCCTCTTCTCAGCGGCGATCCACCGGCGACTCTCCTGGCCCCGGGTCGCCGCCCTGTTCGTGTTGGCCGGCGCGGCGGCCGTGCTGCGGCTGCCGCTGGTGGCGGTCAGCGCGGTCGCCGTCACGGTGGTGCTGGTGGTGGTCGTCCTGGATCACGCCGGCATCCGGTCCTACCGCCACCGATCTGGTGCGTAGGCAATAAGCCTGACTAAGGTCAGGTGTATGGACTCGGCTCTCATCGCCGCCGTACGGCGGTTCAACCGGACGGTCACCCAACGGGTGGGTGCGCTCGACGACGAGTACATGGCCCAGGGCCGTCCCCTGGGGCAGGCTCGACTGCTCTGGGAGATCGGCCCCGCCGGTGCCGAGGTCGCCGCGCTACGCACCCGGCTCGGCCTGGACTCCGGACACCTCAGTCGGCTCCTGCGCACCCTGGAGAACGACGGTCTCATCACCGTCGGTCCGGTCGACCGGACCGGCGGCGACGGCCGGGTACGTGTCGCCACGCTCACCGACGCCGGCCGGACCCAGTGGGCCGACCTCGATCAGCGCTCGGACGATCTCGCCGCCTCGATCCTCGAACCGCTCACCGAACACCGCCGGGAACGACTCGTCACCGCCATGGCCGAGGTGGAACGGCTGCTCGTCGGGTCGATGGTCGTCATCGAGCCCTGCCCGCCGGGCGACCCGCGGGCCCGTGCCTGCCTCCGGGCCTACGTCCGGGACATCGCCCGACGACTCGACGACGGGTTCGACCCCGCACTGAGCAAGCCGCTGCACGACGATGCGCTCGCCCCGCCCAACGGTGTGCTCCTGCTCGCCACCCTCAACGGCGAACCGATCGGCTGCGGCGGGGTGAAACTGCACCGGGGCGAGGCCGCCGAGATCAAACGCGTGTGGGTGGCGGACACCGTACGCGGCCTCGGCGTCGGGCGGCGGCTGCTGGGCGAGCTGGAACGGTACGCCGCCGAGCGTGGCGCGACCGCCGTCCGGCTGGACACCAACCGCAACCTCACCGAGGCGATCGCCCTGTACCGGGCGACCGGTTACCGGGAGATCGAGGCGTACAACACCGAGCACTACGCCCACCACTGGTTCGAGAAGCGGTTCGCCTAGACCCGAGCGAGTGGTCAGGATCGATCGCCATCTGATGGCACGGCACCGAAAATGACCTCGAAGACCGCCGCCTCGCTGGGCAGGCTGGTGGGTGCCGGAGCGAACAACAGCCTCCGGCACCCACGCGAGGCGTCGTTCGTGCGCAAGCTTGTGTATTACATCGCCACCACCCTGGACGGCTTCATCGCCGGCCCCGACGGCGCCGACCCCACCGGCCCCGGCGGTTTCTGGCCCGTTCCGAAGGACTACCTGCGCCACCTCGTCGCCGAGTACCCGGAGACCCTGCCCGGCCCGGCCCGGCAGGCGTTCGGCATCACCGACGAGGGCAGCCGGTTCGACACCGTGCTGGAAGGACGCCACTCCTACGAGGTGGGGCTGAAGGCCGGCGTCACCGACGCGTACCCCCACCTGCGCCACCTGGTGTTCTCCCGCACGCTGGGCAACAGCCCGGATCCGGCCGTCGAGGTCGTCGACCAGGACCCGATCGCCACGGTACGAGAGCTCAAGCGACACGACGGCAAGGACGTCTGGGTGATCGGCGGTGGTGCCCTGGCCGGTGCCCTGTATCCCGAGATCGATCAGCTGATCGTCAAACTCGCCCCGCTGACCATCGGCGCCGGCATCCCGCTGTTCGGCCGCGACGCCGTCTTCGCCCCACGCACCTGGCGGCTGACCGATCACACCGTCCTGGACAGTGGTGCCCTCTTCCTGACCTACACCCCACCGAGGCCGCAGACGAGCCCGCATGAGCGGTGGATGCGGTCCTACCGTCCGGGTCACTGGCCGTAGCCAGGTTCGCGGGTAGGCAGTCCGGTCTGGCCGCTGCTGCCGGTCGGCGACGGCACCAGCGGCCAGACCGGATCAGCCCTTCACCGCCCCCGCGGTGAGTCCCTCGGTCAGGAAGCGCTGCCCGAGGGCGTACATGATCACCACGGGGATGCTGACGAGCAGTGACGCCGCGGCGAGTTGTCCCTGTGGCACGACGTCTCCGGCGATCATCGACTGCATCCCCACCGGGAGCGTCTTGTACTCGTCCTTCGTGATGAACACGAAGGCGAAGAGGAACTCGTTCCAGGCGTTGGTCAGGGTGAAGAGCGCGACCGCCAGCAGCCCCGGCTTGGCCAGCGGCAGCACCACCCGGCCGAACGCCTGGACGCGGCTGCAACCGTCGACAAGTGCGGCCTCCTCCAGCTCGATGGGGATCGACGAGAAGTACCCCACCAGCAGCCAGGTGGCGAACGGCAGGGTGAAGGTCGGGTACGTCACCACCAGCGACCACAACGAGTCGGTGAGTCGAGCGCCGATGAGCATCTGGTACAGCGGGATGAACAGCAGCGCGCCCGGCATCACGTAGGTGAGCAGCACCGTGACGGTGAAGCTCTGCGCCCCGCGGAACCGCAGCCGGGCCAGCGCGTAACCGGCCAGGGCGGCGCAGACCAGTGCCACCGCGGTGGACGCCGCCGACACCAGCAGAGTGTTGAGGTACCAGCGGCCGAACGGCTGGTTGGCGAAGAGGGCGCTGAACTGTTCCAGCGTCCACGGCGTCGGCCACAGGTCGTCGGTACGCATGACGACCTGGCCCTCGGACTTGAAGGCCGTGACGGCGATCCAGTACAGCGGGCCGAGCACGAAGAAGAGCAGACCGGCCAGCGCGACCCAGGACCCGACGCCCGACACCGCCGACGACGACCGGCGACCGCCTCGTGACTGGAGGGTCGAGACGACCCGGCCGACCGCCGCCGCGACCAGCAGAATCACCCCGAGGACCACCGCCGCCTTCCAGAAG